>DASTTC010000356.1:0-5940 GCA_035760345.1 Burkholderiales bacterium
CACAGGCATGCGCCGAGGTCGAGAGGGCGCGCGTGCTAAAATTTCACGTTCGAAATCGCGCCTTTAACGGCCACTTTTTTCCTCCAGAACAAGAGCCGCAATGGAACCGTTCGCCAAGGAAACCCTCCCGGTCAGCCTCGAGGAGGAGATGCGGCGCTCGTACCTGGATTACGCAATGAGCGTGATCGTGGGGCGGGCGTTGCCGGACGTGCGCGACGGCCTGAAACCTGTGCACCGCCGCGTGCTGTTCGCGATGCATGAAGCGAACAACTTGTGGAACCGGCCCTACGTCAAGTGCGCGCGCGTCGTCGGCGAGGTGCTCGGCAAGTACCACCCGCACGGCGACAGCGCGACCTACGAGGCGCTGGTGCGCATGGCGCAGGAATTCTCCATGCGCTACATGCTGGTCGACGGGCAGGGCAACTTCGGCTCCATCGACGGCGACAACGCGGCGGCCTACCGCTATACCGAGTGCCGCCTGGCGCGCCTCACGGCGGAGATCCTGGCCGACATCGACAAGGAAACCGTCGATTTCGTGCCGAACTACGACGGCAAGGAGCAGGAGCCGGCCGTGCTGCCGGCACGCGTGCCGAACCTGCTGGTGAACGGCTCCTCGGGCATCGCCGTCGGCATGGCGACCAACGTGCCGCCGCATAATCTGGGTGAAGTCGTGGAAGCCTGCCTGCACCTGCTCGCCAATCCGGCCTGCGCCATCGAGGAGCTGATGAAGCTCGTGCCGGCGCCGGATTTCCCCACCGCCGGCATCATCTACGGCCTGGCCGGCGTGCACGAGGGCTACCGCACGGGCCGCGGGCGCGTGGTGATGCGCGCGCGCACGCACTTCGAGGACATGGAGAAGGGCAACCGCCAGTCGATCATCGTCGATGAGCTGCCTTACCAGGTGAACAAGAAGGCCCTGCTGGAGAGGATCGCCGAGCTGGTCACCGACAAGAAGATCGACGGCATCTCGGATATCCGCGACGAGTCCGACAAGGACGGCATCCGCGTGGTGGTCGAATTGAAGCGCGGCGAGCTCCCGGAGGTGGTGCTCAACAACCTGTACAAGCAGACGCAGCTGCAGGACACGTTCGGCATGAACATGGTGGCGCTGGTCGAAGGCCAGCCGAAGCTGCTCAACCTGCAGCAGCTCCTCGAGCACTTCCTGTCGCACCGCCGCGAGGTGGTCACGCGCCGCACGGTGTTCGACCTGAGGAAGGCGCGCGAGCGCGGCCACGTGCTGGAAGGCCTGGCGGTGGCACTGTCCAACGTCGACGCGGTGATCGCGCTGATCAAGGCGGCGCCCGCGCCGGCCGAGGCCAAGCGCGAGCTGATGGCGCGCGCCTGGCCCTCGGACCTGGTGCGCGAGATGCTGGGGCGGGGATCGGCCGAGGCCTACCGGCCGGAAGGCCTCGCGCCGGAGTTCGGCCTGCAGGCGGATGGCTATCACCTGTCGGCCGAGCAGGCGCAGGCGATCCTCGAGCTGCGGCTGCAGCGGCTCACCGGGCTGGAACAGGACAAGATCCGCGACGAGTACAAGGAGGTGATGGCGCAGATCGCCGATCTCCTGGACATCCTGGACAAGCCCGCGCGCATCACCGCCCTCATCGACGCGGAGCTGCGCCAGCTCAAGGAGGATTTCGCCGACGCGCGGCGCACCGAGATCGTCACGGTGGCCGAGGACATCTCGATCGAGGACCTGATCGCGCCGCAGGACATGGTGGTCACCTTCTCGCACGGCGGCTACGTGAAGTCGCAGCCGCTCGCCGACTACCGCGCGCAGCGCCGCGGCGGGCGCGGGCGCGCCGCCACGGCGATGAAGGAGGACGATTTCATCGAGCGTCTGTTCGTGGCGCATTCGCACGATTACCTGCTGTGCTTTTCCAACCGCGGGCGGCTGTACTGGCTGCGCGTGTTCGAGGTGCCGCAAGGCAGCCGCGCGAGCCGCGGCAAGCCGATCGTCAACGTGTTCCCGCTGGAGGAAGGCGAGAAGATCACCGCCGTGGTGCCGGTGAAGGAGTTCGACGAGCAGCACTTCGTGCTGATGGCCACCGCCGGCGGCACGGTGAAGAAGACGCCGTTGGCCGATTTCTCGCGCCCGCGGCCGAGCGGCATCATCGCCGTCAGCCTGGACGAGGGCGATTACCTGGTCGGGTGCGTGCTCACCGATGGCAGCGCGGACGCGATGCTGTTTTCCTCCGCAGGCAAGGCCGTGCGCTTTGCCGAGTCCGAGGTACGCCCGATGGGACGCCAGGCGGGCGGGGTGCGCGGCATGCGCCTGCCCGGGGACGGCAGCGAGCGCGTGGTGTGCATGCTGGTGGCGAAGGACGAGAGCCGCACCGTGCTCACCGCCACCCAGAACGGTTACGGCAAGCGCACACCCATCTCCGAGTACACCAAGCACGGTCGCGGCGGCCAGGGCCTGATCGCCATCCAGGCCTCCGACAGGAACGGCCCGCTGGTGGGCGCGGTGCTGGTCGAGGACAGCGACCAGGTGATGCTGATATCCACCGGCGGCGTGCTCATCCGCATGGCGGTGTCGCAGATCCGCGAGCAGGGGCGCTCGACGCAAGGCGTGACGCTGATCGCGCTGGGCGAGGGCGAGAAGCTCGCCGGCATGGAGCGCATCGAGGAAAAGGACGAGGACGCCGCCGGCAATGGCAATGGCAACGGCAACGGCGGCGACGGCGAGGCGCCGCTTGCGCCGGCCGCGGAGCCGCCGCCCACGGTCCACTGATGCAGCGCCTTTTCAATTTCAGCGCCGGCCCTGCCATGCTGCCCGCGGAGGTACTCGCGCGCGCCGGCGACGAGATGCTCGATTGGCACGGCTGCGGCATGGGCGTGATGGAGATGAGCCATCGCGGCAAGGAGTTCATGACCATCGCCGCCGAGGCCGAAGCCGACCTGCGCGAGCTCCTCGGCATTCCCGGCAACTACAAGGTTCTGTTCCTGCAGGGCGGTGCGACACTGCAGTTCGCACAGGTGCCGATGAACCTGCTGCGCGGCAAGTCGCGCGCCGACTACGTCGTCACTGGCGAATGGTCGAAGAAGGCGCTGAAGGAAGCGAAGGGGTTCTGCGACGTGCACGTCGCGGCCAGCGCCGAGGACCGCATGTTCGCCTATGCGCCGCGCAAATGGGATGTGCGCCGCGACGCCGCCTATGTGCACTATTGCTCCAACGAGACTATCGGCGGCGTGGAGTTCCACTCGGTCCCGGACACGGGCGAGGTGCCGCTGGTGGCGGATGCCTCCTCGCATTTCCTGTCGCGACCGCTGCAGGTGTCGAAGTTCGGGCTGATCTACGCCGGCGCGCAGAAGAACGCGGGGCCGGCGGGCCTCACCCTGGTCATCGTGCGCGAGGACCTGCTCGGCGGCGCGGGCCGGGGTACGCCCTCGGTGATGGACTACGCGCTGCAGGCCGAGGCGGGCTCGATGCTCAATACGCCCGCCACCTATCCGATCTATGTCGCGGGGCTGGTGTTCAAGTGGCTCAAGCAGCTGGGCGGCCTCGCCGAGATCGAGCGGCGCAACGTGGCGAAGGCGAAGCTGCTCTACGACGCGATCGACGCCGGGCGCTTCTACGACAATCCCGTGGACAAGGCGGATCGCTCGCGCATGAACGTGCCGTTCCGCCTGCCCGACGAGCGCCTCGACGCGCCGTTCCTGAAAGGCGCCGAGGAGCGCGGCATGACGCAGTTGAAGGGGCACCGCTCGGTCGGCGGCATGCGCGCGTCGATCTACAACGCCATGCCCTTCGAGGGCGTGGAGCGGCTCGCCGCGTACCTGCGGGAGTTCGCGGCGCGGCATGGCTGAGCGCGGCGGGAAGTTCGAGGTCCTGGTGCTCAACCAGGTGGCGCGGGCGGGGCTGCAGCGCCTGCCGCCCGAGCGCTATGTGCAAGTGACCGAGTCGCGCGCACCGGATGCGGTCCTGGTGCGCTCCCGGGACCTGCATGGCATGGACCTGGGAGAGCGGCTCAAGGCGGTGGCGCGTGCCGGCGCGGGGACCAACAACGTTCCGGTGGCCGCGCTCACTGCGCGCGGCATTCCCGTATTCAATGCCCCCGGCGCCAACGCCAACGCCGTGAAGGAGCTGGTGATCGCGGGCATGCTGATCGCGGCGCGCAATCTCGCCCCGGCGCTCGAATTCGTGCGCACTCTGGACAAGGGGGCGAGCGACTTCGAACGGCGCATCGAGGACGGCAAGAAGGCCTACGCCGGTCTGGAGCTCCCCGGCCAGACGCTGGGCGTGATCGGCCTGGGCAAGATCGGCAGCCTGGTGGCCGATGCCGCCATCCGCCTTGGGATGCAGGTGATCGGGCACGATCCCGACATCACGGTGGAGAGCGCCTGGAGCCTGCCCTCGCAGGTGCGCCGCGCGAGCTCCGTGGATGAGCTGCTCAAGGCGAGCCGCTTCGTCACGCTGCACGTGCCGCTGGTCGAGCGTACGCGCCACCTGGTGAACGCGAACAACGTCGGGCTGATGCGCAAGGGCGCCATCCTGCTCAACTTCTCGCGTGAGGGCGTGGTGGACGACGCCGCGGTGCTGGCGGCGCTCGCCGCCGGGCGGCTGCACTGCTACGTGACCGATTTTCCGACGCCGGCGCTCGCCGGCGCGCCCGGCGTGGTGGCGCTGCCGCACCTCGGGGCCTCGACGGGGGAAGCCGAGGAGAACTCCGCGGTGATGGTCGCCGAGCTGCTGCGCGAATACCTGGAGCACGGCAACCTGCGCAACTCGGTCAATTTCCCCGAGGCGGTGATGGCGCGCGAATCCCCCTACCGCCTGGCGATCGCCAACGCCAACGTGCCCGACATGCTGGCGCGCATCTCCCACGCCATGGGCGAGCGCGGCATCAACATCCACAACATGCTGAACAAGTCCCGCGGGGATGTGGCCTACACGCTGGTCGACGTCGACAGCCCGGTCCCCGACGCGGCGCTGGCGGCGCTGCGCGCCATCGACGGCGTGCTTGCGGTCAGATATCTTCCGCTCGAGCCATGAGCGGCGACATCGACAAGCTGCGCACCGAGATCGACACGCTCGACGAGCAGCTCGTCGAGCTGCTCAAGGCACGGGCGCGGCTCGCCCGGCGCATCGGCGCACTGAAGGGCGGCGCGCCCGTCTATCGGCCGGAACGCGAGGCGCAGATCCTGCGCCGCGTGGCGGGCCTGGCCGGCGACCCGCTCTCCGCCGACGCGCTGATGCGGGTGTTCCGCGAAGTGATCTCGGCCTGCCGCGGGCTCGAGCAGGACATTCGCGTCGCCTACCTGGGGCCGGCGGGGACCTTCAGCGAGCAGGCGGTGCGCCGGCAATTCGGCGGCGGGGTGGAGCCGATGCCCGCGTCCGCCATCGACGAGGTGTTCCGCCGCTGCGAGTCGGGCGCGGCGCAGTTCGCGGTGGTGCCGGCGGAGAATTCCACCGAGGGCGTGGTGGGACGCACGCTGGACCTGCTGCTGGTCACGCCGCTGAAAATCTGCGGCGAGGTGGAGCTGCGCGTGCAGCAGCACCTGATGGCGAAGGGCACCGAAGCCGCGGCGCTCAAGCGCGTGTATTCGCACGCGCAGTCCCTCGCGCAGTGCCATGCCTGGCTCGAGCGCAACCTGCCCGGCGTGCAGCGCATTCCGGTGGCCTCGAACGCCGAGGCCGCGGAGCGCGCGAGCCGCGAGGCCGACGCGGGTGCCATCGCCGGCGAGGCGGCCGCCGAGCGCCTTGGCCTGAAGCTGCTCGCCCGCGGCATCGAGGATGATCCCAACAACACCACGCGCTTTCTGGTCCTCGGGACGCTCGAGCCCGAGCCCACGGGGCGCGATCGCACCTCGATCGTGCTCTCGGCCGAAAACAAGCCCGGCGCGGTGCACGCGCTGCTCACGCCGCTGGCCGAGAACGGCGTCAGCATGACGCGCATCGAGTCGCGCCCGGCGCGCGCGATGCGCAGCGCGTTGTGG
>DASTTC010000357.1:0-8358 GCA_035760345.1 Burkholderiales bacterium
GTCGACCTGTTCCTGGTCCTCGGCGAGCGCGTGCGCGATCTCGGCGTTCTGGATCGGGAACGCCATCTCGGCGGCCACCGCGTCCTGGTAGAGCGGCACCGGGATCGCGCCCAGGCACTGCGCCGCGCACATCGCGGCATAAATGCGCGGGCGGTTGTCGCCCACCAGCGCCATGTGGTCGCCGCGCTTGAGGCCCTGGTCGGCGAGCGCGCAGGCAAGCGCGCGCACTTCTTCGGCGAATTGATGCCAGGTCCAGGTCTGCCAGATACCCAGATCCTTCTCGCGGATCGCGGGCAACGCGCCGCGCACCCGTGCGTGATGCATCAGGAGCTTGGGAAACGTGTCCAACGTCCCGATGTCGATACTCACCGAGTCTGTTCCTCCTCCAAGGACCGCCCGATTCTTACACATAACTCTCGCGTTTTGCAGTGCAGCGTCCCCCGGGGGCGGGGCCTACAATGCCCGTCCGTGCGCGGCGTCCTGGTCCTCCTGCTGCTCCTGCAAGTGCTGACTGCGCGCACGCCCGCTCTGGCTGCGGGTATCGAGTATCGCGTCGAGATCGAGGCGCCCGCCGAGCTCGCCGAGCCGCTGCGCAAGGGCCTCAACCTGGTCCGCTGGCAAGGCGATCCGCAGATGACGCCCGAGCTGCTGCGACGGCTGGCGGACGAGGCCGAGCGGGACGCGCGCGAAGTGGCCGCCGCGGAAGGTTACTTCGCGCCGCAAGTGCGCGTGGCGATCGACGAGCAGTCGCGGCCCTGGCGCGTGCTGCTGCAGCTGGAGCCGGGCGAGCGCACCACCATTGCCGCGGTCGATATCCGCTTCAGCGGCCCGGTCACGAACGATGATCAGGCGCGCGACGCGCTCGAGCGGGTGCGCACCTCCTGGGGGTTGCCGCGCGGACAGCCGTTCCGCCAGGTCGACTGGGAACGCGCGAAGCGCCAGGCGGTGCGAGAGCTGGCGCGCTGGCGTTATGCCGGGGCGCGCCTTGGCGGGAGCGAAGCGCAGATCGATCCCGGCACCCGGCAGGCGCGCCTGTCGGTGGAACTGCAAAGCGGCCCGGCCTATCGCTTCGGGCCGGTACAGGTGTCCGGCGCCAAGCGCTACCCGGCGCAGATCGTCGAGAACATGAATCCGGCACGCCCGGGCGATGACTACGACCGCGACATCCTCGTCGTCTACCAGCGCCGGCTGGTGGAAACCGGCTACTTCGCCAGCGTGCAGGCGGAAATCGACACGCAGGCCGCGAGCGCGGCCGCCGCGCCGCTCCGGGTGGCGGTCGTCGAAGGGCAGTCGAAGAATGTCGAGACGGGCGTGAGCTACAACACCGACGTCGGCCCCAGGCTGCAACTGCGCTACGGCGATCAGGACCTGCGCGACTCGGCGTGGCGCCTGCGCAGCGGCTTGAGCGTGGACCGCAAGAAGCAGGAGGTGCAACTCGACCTGGACTCGCCGCCGCGGCGCAACGCGCGCTGGAACAACTTCTTCTCCAGCGCCAGCCGGTCCGACATCCAGAATGAAGTAACGCGCGCGTTCGCGCTTGGCGTGGCGCACAACTTCGGCACGGACCTGGCGAATTCGGCGGCCATCCTGTCCTGGCACCTCGAGGACCAAAGCATCGGCGACAGCGTCACCGACAGCCGCCACGCCGTGTATCTGGGCCTGCGGCGCGGCTTTCGCAGTACCGACGACGTCATTGCCCCGCGCGTGGGTTACTTCGGCAGCGTGGAGGTCGGCGCCGGCCTGCCTTCGGTGTCCACGCAGGAGTTCCTGCGCGCGAGCGGCAAGGCGTCACTGCTCATCCCGGTGGGCCGCGAGGGCGACCTGCTGCTGCGCGCGCAGGCAGGCGCGGTGCGCGCTGACACGCGTCGGGGCATCCCCACCACGTTCCTGTTCCGCACCGGCGGCGACCAGACCGTGCGCGGCTATGCGTATGAGAGCCTGGGCGTGCGCGAGGGCAACGCCATCGTCGGGGGGCGCAGGCTGTTCGTCGCCAGTATCGAGTACACACACTGGTTCGCCGCGGACTGGGGCATCGCCGCGTTTGTCGATGCGGGCGACGCCTGGGACGACGGTGAGCGTTTCCGGGCGGCGCTCGGCTATGGCCTCGGCGCGCGCCTGCGCACCCCGATCGGGCCGGCGCGCATCGACCTCGCCTACGGCGAGGACACCCAGGAACTGCGGCTGCACCTGTCCGTCGGATACGTCTTTTGATGAAGCGCGCCTGGCTCGCGCTTGCAACGCTGGCGCTGTTGGCCGTGGCGGCAGTGCTCGCCGGCCTGGCGTGGCTGGTGGGCACCGAGGCCGGATTGCAATGGGCCGTCGCCCGCGCGGTCTCCGCGAGCGACGGCAAGCTCGCGTTCGAGGAGACCCTGGGCACTCTCGCCGCCGAGGTTCGCATCGGACGCGTTGCTTATGCCGACGGCGCAATTCGCGTGGAAGCACAGGACTTGCGCGGTCGAGGCAAAGTGCTGGCGCTGCTTCGCGGCGCCCTGGGCATCGAGCCGCTGCACATCGCGTCGTTGCGGGTGGTGGTGGACGAGCGCAAGGCCGCGGCGCCAGATGCGCCTTTCGAGGTGACGTTGCCGTTCGCCGTCCGTCTCGCGCAGGTGGCGATCGGGCGCTTCGAGTTGCGGACCGCGACCTCGCGGCACTTTCTGAACGACCTGAATTTCTCGACCGTCGCGCTCGGCCCGCGCACGCTGTCCGCGCTCGGCTCGTTCACGCGGCCCGACGAGCGCTTCCCCGCCCGCGTCGAGGTGCAGTTGGAGGGCTCGTTCGCGCGCCTCGAGGTCGAGCTGGATGCCACGATCGCGGGAATCCCCGCGCACGCCAAGTTGATCGTGGCGCCCTTCGATGCGCCCACCCTTCGCTCGCTCGAGGCGCGCGCCGGACCGGTCGATCCCGCGCAGATCGATCCGGCGCTGCCGAAGGCATCGCTGTCCGCGGTGCTGCAGCTCGAGCACGCTCGCGGCGGGTACGCGGGCACGATGTCGCTCGCCAACGCGTTGCCCGCGGCGCTCGATGCGGGCGGATTGCCGGTGGTCGCGATGAACACCCGCTTCACCAGTGCCGATCTCGCGAGCGCCTCGCTGCAACAACTGCGCATCCAACTGCCGGGCGGCGGCACGCTCGCCGGCACCGGCGAGATCGACGCGCAGCACCTGCGCGCGGCGCTCGAGGCGCGCGCACTGGACCCTGGCACGATCCACAGCACCCTGCGACGGATGGACCTGCAGGGCAAGCTGGACATCGACCTCGCCCGGGACGAGCAGTCGGTACGCGGTACGCTGTCGCAACAGGGCCTGCGGCTCGAGGGGCGCGCCGCGCGGCACGACGCTGCGATCGATGTGCAGGCGCGGCTCGCGCTGCAGCAGGTCGATCCCGCCGACTACGGCCCGTATCCGAAAGGATCGATCAGCGGCAGCGTCGAGGCCGAAGGCACACTGGGCAACGTCACGGCGCTCGATGCGCGCTGGAGCCTCGAGCAGAGCACGCTTTTCGACCAGCCATTCGCAAGCCAGGGCCGCGCGCATTTTTCAGGCGACCGCGTCTCGCGCGCGCAGGTCGATCTGAAGCTCGGCCCGAGCCGGGCTACGGTGCGCGGCGACTTCGGGCGCGCGGGAGACCGCCTCGCCTGGACGCTGGCGATTGCGCAGTTGCGGGACGTCCTGCCCGATCTTGCCGGCCAGTTGCAGGCGAGCGGCACACTGCAGGGCGCGTGGCGCGATCCCGAGATGAAGGCCTCTGCACAGGTGCAGGCGCTGCGGCTGCCGGGTGACGATACGCCGCGCACTGCGAAGGCTGCGCTGGCGGGCAAGCTCGCGCGGCACGAGGCGCAGCTGTCCGTCGGTTCCCTGGATACCCACATCGAGGCGCAGCTCGCCGGCGGCTGGGACCCGGAACGAGGCTGGCGCGGCGAGATCCGTTCGTTGACCAACGCCGGGCTGTACCCGCTGCGCCTCGCCGCTCCGGCGACGCTCACCGTCTCGCGCGAGCGGGTGGCGGTCGGTCCGCTTGAAGCGCACCTCGAGCCGGGGCGGCTGACGCTGGGAGCGCTTACCTGGGAAGGCCGCCGGCTGACGACCCGCGGCGAGTTTGCCGGACTGCCCGCACGGTGGCTGGCGGTCGCAGCCGGCATCGGGGAGCGCGTGCGCTCGACGATGCTGGTCGACGGCGCCTGGTCGCTCGACGCGGCGCCGTGGCTCGAGGGCACGGTGCGGCTGCGGCGCGCCAGCGGCGATATCGCCATCCTGCTCGACGGCGATCCGGTTGAACTTGCCCTGACCGAGGTTGCGCTCGATGCGCGTTTCGAAGCCAGCGGGTTGACGCTGGCCGTCAATGCGGACTCGCACTACGGCAAGCTGGTGCTCGACGGCGGCATCGGACAGGCGCCGGGCGCCACGGGCATCGGCTACGGGACGCAGTCTTCGCTTTCGCTGCGCGCGCGATTCGAGGGTGCGGCGCTCAGCGCGCTCGCGCAGCCGCTGCAGACCCAGGCGCGGGTCAACGGAGATTTCTCGGCCGGGCTGCGCGCGTCCGGAACGCTGGGCGAGCCGCGCCTGGACGGCTCGCTACAGGCCAGGGATGTCAGCCTGGAAATGCCGCGCTATGGCGTGCATCTGAAAAACGGAAAATTGAACGTCGAACTCGACGGCCAGCGGCTGCGCGTCGCCGAGTTCTCCATCCAGGGCGGTACGGGCGCGTTTACCGCGAGCGGCAGCCTGCCCCTGAGCTTGACGGAAGGCGGCGGCGAGCTCGCCTGGTCGGCGCGCGAATTCAGCGTCCTGGAACGCACCGACCTGCGCTTGGCGGTTTCCGGTGAGGGCACCGCCGGTTTCGACCGCGGACACGTATCGCTGACCGGAAGCGTGCGCGCCGATCGCGGACACCTGCGCATCGAGCGCGACCGGCTGCCGACGCTGGGAGAAGACGTCGTCATCGTCGGCGCGCCGCGCAAGCCCCCCAGTGCGCAAGCGCGCCTGCCGGTGTCGCTCGAAATCGAGCTCGACCTGGGGCAGAACCTTTCCATCGACGCCGAGGGCCTGGAGGGCAGGCTGACCGGCCGCCTGCGCTTCGTCGGCAAGGAGGACGGCGAATTGCGCGCCTACGGGCGGTTGCAGATGGTGGAAGCAACCTACCTGGCTTTCGGCCAGCGCCTCGAGATCGACCCAGGCGTGCTGGTGTTCGACGGCCCGCTCGACAATCCAGGCCTGCAGGTCACCGCCTGGCGCCGCAAGCAGGCGGTGCAAGCCGGAGTCCAGGTCAGCGGCACGGTGCAGGTGCCGCGCGTGCAACTGGTGTCGCAGCCGGCGGTTCCGGAAGCCGAACGGCTATCCTGGCTGGTGCTCGGTCGCCCGCCCGCCGATGCCAACAGGGCGGACGTCGGGATGTTGCAGGCGGCCGCCGGCGCGCTGCTCTCGCGGGGCGACGCCGTGCCGATCGACCGGCGCATGGCGCAGGCCGTCGGACTGGACGAGGTCTCGCTGCGCGGCGGCGGCGAGCTGGAAGGCAATGTGGTGGCCTTCGGCAAGCGGCTCTCGGACCGGCTGTACGTGAGCTACGAGCAAGGGGTGGGTGCGGTGGCCACCAACCTGGTGAAACTCGATTACGTGCTCGGCCAGCGCTGGTCGCTGCGCGCGGAGACCGGCACCACGAGCGGGGCGGGACTGTTCTACCGCTTCTACTGGGATTGAGCCGGTGCGCTAAACTCGTGCGCCATGGACGGCGCGCAGCACTGGACCGAGAGGCAGGGCGGCATCAAGCTGTTCCTGTGGCGCAAGCCGGCCGCCGCCGGCGTCCCGCCGCGCGGCACGATCCTGTTCGTGCACGGCTCGTCGATGGCCTCGCAGCCAACGTTCGATCTGCAGGTCCCGGGCCGTCCCGACTCCTCGGTGATGGAATGGTTCGCGGCGCGCGGCTTCGACACCTGGTGCATGGACAACGAAGGCTACGGGCGCTCGGACAAGAAGCGGCCGATCAACTTCGACATCGCCAACGGCGCCGACGACCTCGCCGCCGGCAGCGACTACGTGCTGAAGACGTGCGGCGCGACGAAGCTCCTCGTATACGGCATCAGCTCCGGCGCATTGAAGGCCGCCGTGTTCGCCGCGCGACATCCTGAGCGCGTGGCACGCCTCGCGCTCGACGCTTTCGTCTGGACCGGCGAGGGCAGCCCGACGCTCGCCGAGCGCAGGAAGAAGCTCGCCGAGTTCCGGTCGAAGAACCGCCGGCCCATCGACCGTGCGTTCGTGCGCAGCATCTTCGCGCGCGACCACCCCGGCACCGCGGACGAGGCGACCGTCGAGGCGTTCGCCGACGCCATTCTCGCGCTGGACGACTCGGTGCCCACCGGCACCTACGTGGACATGTGCTCGAAGCTGCCGCTGGTCGACCCGGCGAGGATCACCGTGCCGACGCTGATCCTGCGCGGCCAGTTCGACGGCATCGCCGGCGTCGACGACCTGATCGAATTCTTCAAGCGCCTGCCGAACCCGGACAAGCAGTTCACCGTGATGGCGGGCATCTCGCACGCGAGCTTCCAGCAAAAGAACTACCTGACCGTGTACCACCTGCTGCACGCGTTCTTCACCCAACCGGAGCCCGTCTACCTATGACCCGCGTCGTCGTCGTGCTCGCCGCCCTGCTGTGGTCGCTGCAGTGCGCGGCGCAATCCTGGCCCTCCAAACCCGTGCGCATCGTGGTGCCGCTCGGCGCCGGCGGCTTCGCCGACGTGCCGGCGCGCCTGCTCGCGCCGCACCTCGCCGCGCAGCTGAACGGCACCTTCTTCGTCGAGAACCGCCCGGGCGCCGGCAGCACCATTGGCGCCGACTACGTCGCAAGATCGGACCCCGACGGCTACACGCTGCTGTTTTCCGCGACGCCGCACGTCATCAGCGCGCACCTGTACAGGACGCTCGGCTACGACTCCCTGAAATCCTTTGCGCCGGTGGCGCTAATCGCCTCGGGCCCCTACGTTCTGGTGGTGCATCCGGACCTGCCGGCGGCGAGCGTGCCGGAGCTCATCGCCGCCGCCAAGGCGCAGCCCGGCAGGATCGACTACGCTAGCTCGGGCAACGGCAGCGCCCAGCACCTCGTCACCGCGCTGTTCGCCGCGGCTGCGGGGATCGAGCTGAACCACATTCCCTACAAGGGCAGCGGTCAGGCGATGCAGGACCTGCTGGGCGGGCGCGTGCGCGTCAGCATGGCGGGCGTGCCCAACGTGCTGAATCACGTGCGCGCCGGCAAGCTGCGCGCGCTCGGGGTGACCACGCCGCAGCGTTGGCCCGACATGCCCGAGGTGCCGACCATTGCCGAGGCCGGCGTGCCGGGTTATGAGGCGACCCTCTGGCTGTGCATGCTCGCCCCGGCAGGCACGCCCGAGCCGGTGGTGTCGAGACTCTCCGCCGCCATCGGCAAAGCGTTGGGCGACCCCGAGATGCTCAAGCTGTTGCGCACCGCCGGAATTTCCCCGAGCTACCTCGGGCCGCAAGAGTTCGGCGCCTTCATGCGCGCCGAGTACGATAAGTGGGGCCGGGTGGTGAAGCAGACCGGCGCTACGATCAACTAGCTTCACCGCGTAGGGTGGGCCATGGGCCCACCCTACGGCTAGCCCGAGGTAATCTTGCGCAACACGTGCCGGCGGTTGCGCGTGTGCGGGCGCACCTGCGCGGGCCAGCGCCCCTTCTCCACCGCCTTGGCCCAGGCGTCGCTGACCAGCACCTCGGCGCTCTCCAGCTCGTAGTAGGCGCTGTAGCGCGGCTCGCCCTCGGCGACGATGGTCTTGTTCTCCCCGCCGATCGACATGGTGAGCGGCACGCTCACCGCACGGCGCACCGACAGCACGCCGGGCACCTTGAGCAGCTCGGGCACGTGCTCAGTGTCGTAGACCTCGTTGAACAACGCCTCCTTCTGCGGCTCGACGTCCATGCTCGCGATGAAGAGGAACTTTGCCTTTGCCATGCTTCGCTCTCCTTAAAGTTGACGCTAGATCTGTTCTACCGCTTCTCCTGGGATTGAGCCTGCGTGGGGATCAGAGCGGGTTTTCCGGCGTGACGATGTAGACGTCATGCAGCTCGCCCCGGGTCATGGGGCTGCGTACCTGGCTGAACGAGAACACGACGCTCGATTCCTGCGGCG
Organism: Burkholderiales bacterium; assembly: GCA_035760345.1. Lineage (GTDB taxonomy): Bacteria > Pseudomonadota > Gammaproteobacteria > Burkholderiales > SG8-39 > JAABQT01. Next base: position 8,137 of record DASTTC010000357.1, read on the forward strand.
CTTTCCCGTCCTGCGCGCTGCGTTGCTCGGCCCGCACGGCCGCCGTGCGCCCGTCGACCTGCACTGCGGCGAGATCGAGCCGGCTCGCGGCCAGCCTGATCGCCACGTCGCCTTCGATGCGCCCGCCGGTGACCAGGATGCGCGAGTTGCGCGCGTAAAGCCCGGTGTCGCCACCGCCGACGATGCTGTCGTCGATGGCGACAATGGAATCGATGATCCGCA
>DASTTC010000358.1:0-13003 GCA_035760345.1 Burkholderiales bacterium
CAGGTCTGCGTGCTTGGGCGCCGGGTCGATGCGCGCCCGGTTGGCCGAAACACCCGCCTCGCGAGCGAGGCGCAGGAGTTCGGCGTGCAGGCGCTGGTGCACGCCCAGCGTGGAGAGGTCGATGACACGTTCCGAAAGCCGGCGCACCAGGCCGGCGAAGTCGCGCAGCAGCCGCTCGGCGAGCACCGGCTCCTCGCGCAGCAGCTGCCGGAAATCTGCCGGCGGCATCGAGGCGAGCAGCGAACTCTGCAGCGCCACCACGTCTGCCGATCGCGGCTTGCCGTCGATGGCCGCGACTTCGCCCAGGTGCGCGCCGGCGCCGAAATCGCGAAATGTGACTTGGCGCCCTGCGGCGGAGTAAGTCGTGACCCGCACACGGCCGGACACGATCAGGTAGACGTCACGGTCTGGGGCATCGCGCGAAATGATGCGCTGATCCGGTTCGAAGCTGCGCCAGGCGCAGGCGCGGGCAATCTGCTCGAGGCGTTCCGCGGAAAGTCCCTCAAGCAACGCGATGCTGCGCAGGCCGAGACTGGAAGGTGCGGCGGACTTGGCCATCGGGGCGTCGTGCGGCCCAGTGTACTCGACACCCCAATGGAAAACGGCGCCGCGGTGTTCTGCGGCGCCGTGGCCCCCCCCCGGGGGGAAGGGGGGGAGACTGCTTACAGCTGGCTGGCTTTGGTGCCCAGCTCGGCGTTGACGATGTAATTGCCCGAGCGGTGCGCCTGCACCACTTCGGCCACCACTTCGGCGCGCGACTTGTCGGCGCTCGACTTCGCCGCGAACACGTAGCCCTGCTCGGCGTTGACGAACACCTGCTCGGCGCTCATCGTGGAGCGCTGCGCCGGCGGGTTGTAGCCCGCGTCGATTTCGTTGTTGGCGAGGGCCGGCAGCGCGATGAAGCTGCCGATGGCGAGTGCGAGGATTTCACGTTTCATGTTCAGGTCCCTTTCAATTGGTTGAGGTTGGTCGCTGCAACAACGCTGCAGCGGTGACCCCACTTTAGGCAACCCCGGCCCCGCCGGAAGTGCGTTTACGCACCGGTTCGGCGAACTCGCCGGCCCCTGGGCGGCGCGGGCCGCAAAGTGCTGCCGTCCCAGCGAACCAGCCCGGCGGCGATATACAGCGGCAACGAGAAGGCGGAACAGGGCGCGACCCCGCTCTTCCCGGCGGACCTACTTGCGAATTGCGAGGCCATCTTGCGCAATAAGAGCGGATGTCACGTTGACCCACCCGTCCTTGGCGTATTGCGCCGAGCGCGCGCGCTCGTGGAGCCGGTGGAGGCCAATCGTTCGGCGGTCTGGGTCTGGGGTTGAACGATCCCGGTGCGTGCCAACGGGGAGGCCCCCGCCTGCGCCAACGGAATCGACCATGCGAGCGCAGTGACGCTCAGGATGGTGCGAGTGGTTCTATTGAGTTTCATGTGCGACCCCTCTCTGTTTTTGTATGTCGAACGCTGAGAGCCCCGCGCGGGCTCGCCGTGAGTTGACCGCAAGGTGCATGCCAAGTTTCGTGAACGAGGAAATACAGCAACTTGCAGCGCTCGCGTGTGCGCGAAGCGTCGCCGTGGGGCGACAGATCCGTGCTTGCGCCTAGGTTCCCAGCGCCCGATCAAGGCGCGCGTACAGGTCTTGCCAGTCGGGCTCGCCGACGTATGTCGCCAGGATGCGCCCGCGGCGGTCGAGCAGGTAGGTCGTGGGGGTCGCGCTGACATTGCCGAAGGCGCGCGCCACCGCGCCTCCCGTATCGAGCGCCACGCGAAAGGGCAGCGCGCGCCGCTGCGCGAACTCGGCCACGGCATTGGGATGGTCGTAGCTCATCGCCACCGCCACCATCTCGTAGCCGCGCGGCGCGAAGCGCCGCCAGGTTTCGACCATCTTCGGCATCTCCGCCACGCAGGTGACGCACGTGGTGGCCCAGAAGTTCACCAGCACCACCTTGCCTTGCAGGTCCGCTGTGCTGAAATTGCCGCCGGCGAGCGCGATGAACTGCGCCTGCGGCGACTGCGCGCGCTGCCACCCGGCGAAAGTCGCGCCGGCGGCGATTGCCACCACCGCGACGAGGGATATAAGCTTGGTCTGCGTCTTCATGAGGAGAGCCGGGTGCGCATTCTGCCGCTGTTGGCCGCGCTTGTCATCGCTGCGCCCGCCTGGGCGCAGCTCGAGGACGTCACCCACCGCGAGGCGATCAACGCGCTGAAGGGTGCGCTGCAGCGTGGCGCGCAGGCCGCGGTGGACCGGCTGGGGCGCGAGGACGGCTTCTACGGCGACGCACGCGTGCGCATCCCGCTGCCCGAGTCCGCGCGCCGCGCCGAGAAGAACATGCGCCGCTTCGGCATGGGGCGCTACGCCGACGAGTTGCATGTCACGCTCAATCGCGCCGCCGAGGCCGCGGTACCCGAAGCGCGACAGCTGTTTGTCGACGCCTTGCGCCAGATGAGCGTGCACGACGCGAAAGGCATTCTCACCGGCGGCGACACGGCGGCCACCGCGTACTTTCGCAGTAACACCTCAACGCCGCTGCGGGAGAAGTTCCTGCCCATTGTGCGCCAGGCGACGGCCCGCGTGGGTCTGGCGCAGCAGTACAACCGGTACGCGTCCTACGGCGTGCGCGTCGGCGTGGTGAGCGCCGAGGACGCCGACCTCGACGACTACGTCACGCAAAAGGCGCTGGACGGGCTGTTCTACATGATCGCCGAGGAAGAAAGGAAGATCCGCAAGGATCCCGTCGGCACTGCCTCGCGCCTGCTGCAGAAAGTCTTCGGCGCGGTTAAATAGGGACTGTCCCTATTAACCGCTCTGCATCAGCCGCGGCACCCAGAGGATGATCTCCGGGAAGGCGAGGAACAGGCCGACGGTGATCACGTCGGCGACGAAGAACGGCATGATGCCGCGGAACACGGTGGTGAGCGGGATGTCGGGGCGCACGCCGTTCACCACGAAGCAGTTCAGGCCGATCGGCGGCGTGATGAGGCAGATCTCCGCCATCTTCACCACGATGATGCCGAACCAGATCGGGTCGTAGCCGAGCGCGATCACCGCCGGGTATACCACCGGCAGCGTGAGCAGCAGCATGCCGATGGCGTCCATGAACATGCCGAGCACGACGTAGAACAGAAGGATGCAGATCATGATCATGATCGGCGGCACGTCGAGCGACACCACCCACTGGGCGAAGGCTTCGGGCAGTCCGGCGAAGCCCAGGAACCGCACGAAGATCAGCACCCCCCAGATGATCGAGAAGATCATCACCGTAAGCTTCGCGGACTCGAGCAGCGCGTCCTGCAAGCCCTTCCAGCGCATGCCCTGGACAAGGGCCAGCACGAACACGACGAAGGCGCCCAGCGCCCCGGCCTCGGTGGGCGTCGCCCAGCCGAAGTACATCGCCGAAAAGATGATCACCACCACCGCGATGATCGGGAAGGTGCCGGGGACGGATTTCCAGCGCTGCGCCCAGGTAAAGCCGCGGATCGGCCGGCCCAGGTTCGGGTTGAGCTTGGCCATGAACACGATCAACGCCATGTAGATCAGCGCCGAGACGATGCCGGGCAGGAAGCCGGCGACGAGCAGCGTGCCCACGGACTCCTCGACGATGATGGCGTAGATGACGAGGATCGCCGATGGCGGAATGAGCGTGGCCAGCGTGCCGCCGGCGGCGACTACGCCCGCCGCGAGGCGCTTGTCGTAGCCCGCTTTCAGCATGTCGGGAATCGCAACGCGGCTGAACACCGCCGCGGTCGCGGTGCTGGCCCCCGAAACGGCGGCAAAGCCCGTCGCGGCCATTACCGTCGCGACCGCGAGGCCGCCCGGCACCCAGCCCAGCCACTTGGTGGCGGCGTCGAACAGCTTTTCGGTGATGCCCGCATGGAAGGCGAGAAAGCCGATGAGGATGAACATCGGCAGCACCGACAGCGTGTAGGACACCGACTTGGAATGCGGGATGGTGCCCACCATGCCGGCGCCGGAGTCCCAGCCGATCATCGCCACCAGCCCCACCAGCCCTACGGCGGCGGCGGCGATGAACACCCGCACGCCGAGAAATACCATGGCGACGAGCGCCAGGACGCCGAGGATGCCGATGGTGAATTCGCTCATGCGCTAGCCCGACTTGCCGCGCTCGGCGGCCCCGACGCTTTCCTCGATCTCGTGCGCGGCCTGTTCCTCCACGGACAGCACCGTCGTCACCGCCACCGGACGGCGCCGCGGATCGATGGCGAGACGCAGGTAGCCGAAGAACTGCAGCCACAGCCGCAGCCATAGCAGGAAGAACGCGACCGGCACGGCGAGCTTGGAAGGCCACACCGGCAGCTCCGCGTCGATGGTGCTGTCGCCGAGCTGGTAGGCGCGCAGGAAGTGGCCCCAGCCGTACCAGATCAGCACGGCGACCACGACGAGCGCCACCACCGTGCCGAGGATCTCTGTGCTCCACAGCAGCCGCCCGCGCATCGGCTTCAACAGCATCTCCATGCGCACGTGGCCGCCAAGGCGCTGGCAATAGGCAATGCCGAGGAAGGCGAAGGTCGAGACCGACAGCTCGACGAAATCGATGTAGCCGCGCACCGGCGCGTTGAACAGCGTGCGCCCGAGCACCTGCCACACGCCGAGGAACATCAGCAGGAAAATGGAGAGCGCGGCGACCAGGTTGAATCCGGTCTCGACGGCGCCGAGGCGGCGGTCGAGCGCAGCGAGCGCCGGCGCGTCGGCGCCGGCGCTCTCGTCGGGCGCGAGGGATTGCACCGGGCCTCCCCCCGAACCCGATTGCCTACTTGCCGCTCGCCTTCGCGATGCGGAAGATCGTGTCGATCAGCTCCTGGCCGTTGAAGCGATTCTTGTTCTCCTCGACCCACTTGTCCCACACCGGCTTGCCGGCCACGCGCTGGAACTCCGCGAGCTGCGCCGCCGAGTAGGTGACGGGCTTGAGCTTGGACTGGAGCATGGGCAGGTTCTTCTTGTCGATCTCCTCATAGGCCACGACCTGCGCGCGGTCCACCTCGGGCTTGAGATCGGCGATCAGCTTCCGGTACTGCGCCGGCAACTTGGCCCAGGCATCCTTGCTGAACACGATCGGGCATTCGGCCGTGCCGGGCGACATGTTGGTGGTGAACCAGTCCGACACCTCATGCGTCTTGTAGGCGACGTGCGCATAGGTGAAGGGGAAGGACGCCGCGTCCATCGTGCCGCGTTCCATCGCCGTGTACACCTCGGTCGCGGTGGTGGTGGTCTTGATCGCGCCGAGCACCTCCATGGCGTCGCCCAGGCCGCCGCCCGCGCGCACGCGCTTGCCTTTCCAGTCGGCGAGCGTCGCCGGCGGCTTGCCCTTGCCAAGGAACTCGTACTGCGGCAGCAGCGTCGAGGCGTAGGTCACTGCATCCCAGTTGTCCATGTCCGCGACCAGCGCCGGGTGCTTGAACAGCGCGTTCCTCGCCTTCACCGACACGTCCCAATCCCCCAGCGGCAGGAACGGGAGCGAAAACACCATGAACGAAGGGTTCTTTCCCGGGTGGTAGAAATTGCAGAAATGCGCGCCGTCGATGGCCTTCAGCTTGAGGCTGTCGAGATTCTCGCGGTCCTTGGAAAAAGTTTCCGCGTAGCCGAGGCGAATCGTGAAATTACCGCCGCTGCCCTTGGCCACCTTGTCGGCCAGCACTTCGATGCCCTTGGTGAAGGCGCGCTGCTTGCCCCACATGGAGAACTTCCATTCCACCTTCTGGGCGGCGGCCGTTCCGGAAAACGCGGCCAGCGCGCCGGACAGCGCGACAGCGATGCACGTGCGTGTGCGATTCATGTTCCCTCCTCCTCGTTCGATTCGAGTGACCTGCGGGGGATGGAATCCCCTCTGGGGCTAACCGTAGAGGAAAATCGGGGTGAGGGCAACCTTTCCCGCCCCTCAGTGCGCCTGGTCCCAGTTTTCACCGACTCCCACGTCGACGATCAGGGGCACGTCCAGGCTTGCCACCGACTGCATGCGCTCGCGCAGGCCGTCGCGTACCGCGTCGAGCTCGCCCGCGGGGACTTCGAGCACCAGCTCGTCGTGCACCTGCATGATGAGCTTCGCGCCGAGCCGCGCCTCGTCCAGCCAACGCTGCACCGAGATCATCGCCAGCTTGATCAGATCGGCAGCCGTGCCCTGCATCGGGGCGTTGATCGCCGCGCGCTCCGCGCCCGCGCGCCGCTGCGGATTGCCGGACTTGATCTCGGGCAGCCACAGGCGCCGTCCGAACACCGTCTCCACGTAGCCGAGCTCGCGCGCTTTCTCGCGCGTGCCGTCCATGTAGCGCTTCACACCCGGGTAGCGCGAGAAGTACGAGTCGATGTAGGCCAGCGCCGTGGTCCGCTCGATGCCCAGGTTCTGCGCCAGGCCGAAGGCGCTCATGCCGTAGATGAGGCCGAAGTTGATCACCTTGGCGGTGCGCCGCTCGTCGGCGGTGACTTCATCCAGCGATCGCCCGAAGACCTCGGCGGCAGTGGCGCGATGCACGTCTTGGCCATGCGCAAAGGCGTGCCGCAGCCCTTCGTCGCCCGACAGGTGTGCCATGATGCGCAGCTCGATCTGCGAATAGTCGGCCGAGACGATGCGCCAGCCCGGCGGCGCGATGAAGGCTTCGCGGATGCGCCGGCCCTGCGGCGTGCGCACGGGAATGTTCTGCAGGTTGGGGTCGTTGGAGGCGAGCCGCCCGGTCACCGCCACGGCCTGCGAATACGTCGTGTGCACGCGGCGCGTCTTCGGGTGCACCATCCTCGGCAGCTTGTCGGTGTAGGTGGACTTGAGCTTCGCGATCGCGCGGTAGTCGAGCAGCAGCTTCGGCAGCGGGTAGTCGTGCGCGAGCTCGGCGAGCACGTCCTCGTCGGTGGAGGGCTGGCCCGAGGGCGTCTTCTTCTTCACGGGCAGGCCCTGGCGCTCGAACAGGATCTCCTGGATCTGCTTGGGCGAATTGAGGTTGAACGGCTGCCCGGCCGCGGCGTGGGCCTTCTGCTCGATCTCGAGCATCTCCTTGCCGAGCTCGTGGCTTTGCGCTTCGAGCTTTGCGCCATCGATGAGTACGCCGTTGCGCTCCATCCTGAGGAGCACCGGCATCACCGGCAGCTCGATCGTCTCGTAGACGCGCTGCAGCGTTTCCTGGGCGGCGATCTTCGGGTACAGCACCGCGTGCACGGCGAGCGCGCAATCGGCATCCTCGGCGGCGTATTCGGTGGCGCGCTCGACGCTCACCGAGGAAAACTCGATGCGCGAGGCGCCCTTGCCGGTGACCTCGTCGTAGGTAATGGTCTTCCAGCCGAGATGCCGCTGGGCGAGCGAATCCAGGTCATGGCGCTCGTGCACCTCGAGCACGTAGGACTCGAGCAGCGTGTCATGCGCAATGCCGCCGAGCGCGATGCCGTGGTTGGCGAGGATGTGCGCGTCGAACTTGAGATTCTGTCCGACCTTGGCGTGGCGCGCGCTCTCCAGCCAGGGCTTGAGCAGCGCGAGCGCCTGCTCCACGCCCACCTGGTCCGGCGCGCCGGGGTACTGGTGGGCGAGCGGCAAGTACGCAGCGGTATCGCCGCAGGCGAAGGACATGCCCACCAGCTGCGCGACCATCGGCTCGAGTCCGGTGGTTTCGGTGTCGAATCCGGCGAGCTCCGCCTGCAGCATCGTGCGCAGCCAGTGCGCCAGCGCGCGCTCGTCACCGAGCATGACGTAGGTGCGGCGCTCGCCTCGTGCCGGGGCCGCCACCGGCGCCGTCGCGGGCGCCCCGCCGTCGAGCTCCGCGAGCCAGGTGCGAAAGCCGAAGCGCGCGTAGAGTTCGCGCTGCTTCGCCTCGTCGGGCGCGCCGCCGAGCTCCCCCAGCGGTACCGGCAGCGTCACGTCGCGCTTCACCGTGAGCAGGCGCCGTCCCGTCGGCAGCCAGTCGAGCGCCTGCTTCAGGTTGGCGCCCACCGCGCCGCCGATGCTGTCCGCGTGCGCCATCACCGCATCGAGCGAACCGTACTGCTGGATCCACTTGGCCGCCGTCTTCGGGCCGACTTTGTCCACGCCGGGCACGTTGTCCACCGCATCGCCCGTGAGCGCGAGGTAATCGACGATTTGCTCCGGCGCGACGCCGAACTTGCGTTTCACGCCCTCGATATCGAGCGTCTCGTTGGACATCGTATTGACCAGCGTGACATCCTCGTCGACCAGCTGCGCGAGATCCTTGTCGCCCGTGGACACGACGGTGCGCCAGCCGGCGCGCTTCGCGTGCGCCGCGAGCGTGGCGATGACATCGTCGGCCTCCACGCCTTCGACCGCCAGCACCGGCCAACCGAGCGCGACGACGGCCTGCTTGAGCGGCTCGATCTGCGCCGCGAGCAGCTCGGGCATCGACGGGCGATTCGCCTTGTACTCGGGATACTCGGCTTCGCGGAACGTCGGGCCGCGCGCGTCGAACACGCAGGCGCGCGCCTCGGCCTTGTAGTCCTCGGCGAGCCGCCGTAGCATGCTCAGCACGCCGCGGATCGCGCCGGTCGGCTCGCCGCTCGGGCTCTTCAATTCGGGCAATGCGTGGAACGCCCGATACAGGTACGACGAGCCGTCGACGAGCAGGAGCGTGTTTTGCGGAGCCTTCCCTGACACCGTGAACCAAGAATCGTGAGCGAAGACAAGCTGCAGAAGCCGGCGCGGCCGGCACACGCCATCAGCGCGCGCGAGGCGCGGCGGGTGTTCGGCATTATGTCAGAGTTCGTCGAGGCGACCGAGCGCCTCGCCCACGTGCGTCCCGCGGTCACCGTCTTCGTCTACTACGAGAGGTAAAATCGCGCGCATGCGCCGCCTGATCGTCACCGCGCTGGTCCTGGCGGTCGCGCAAGTTTTCGCGCAATCGCCGCCGCTGCCCTCCCTGCAGGAGGACGCGGACGACGCGCCTGCGGTGCGCATCCGGCCGGGCAAGCAGGACAAGGTCGAAAGGGCGGTCGTCGGCGGACGCACCATCCTCAAGGTGACGCCGCCCGGCGGCCGGCCCTACTACCTGGTCGAGGGTCCGGCGGGCGGCTGGGAGCGCCGCGGGTCTCTCGACGATGGCACGCGCGTGCCGATGTGGACGATCCACAGCTTCGATTGACCGGGCACGCCTGACTTGTCGGTTTACACCCCCGTGTCGCAGGACGAGCTCGCGGCCTGGCTGCGCCGGTATGCCGTGGGCGCGCTGGAGGCGCTCGAGCCGATCAAGTCGGGTATCGAGAACACCAACTACTTCGTGACCACCTCCCAGGGCCGCTACGTGCTGACGCTGTTCGAGCGGCTGCCCGCAGCCGAGCTGCCGTTCTACCTCGACCTGATGGCGCATCTGGCGCGACACGGTATTCCGTGCCCGGCGCCGATCGCCGATCTGAACGACGCGTATCTGGGCACCCTGCGCGGCAAGCCGGCGGCGCTGGTCACGCGCTTGCCCGGCAAGTCGCTCGAGCATCCGGGGCCGCAGGAGTGCCGTGAACTCGGCATGCTGCTCGCGCGCATGCATCTCGCGGGGCGTTCCTACGCCGCCTACCAGGAGAACCCGCGCGGGCCGAAGTGGTGGCGCGCGGCGGCCGGGGACGTGCGGCCTTTCATCGACGATCGTCAGCGCGCGCTGCTCGACGCCGAGCTGGAGTACCAGGCGCAGCACCGCTTCGCCGAGCTGCCGCGCGGGCCGGTGCATGCCGACCTGTTCCGCGACAATGCCTTGTTCGACGGCAAGCGCCTGTCGGGCGTGTTCGACTTCTATTTCGCCGGCGTGGATTGCCTGCTGTTCGACGTGGCAGTGTGCGCGAACGATTGGTGCCTCGCCGACCCGGCGCTCGACCGGGCGCTCGATGCGGTGCGCACACGCGCCTTCCTCGCCGCCTACCACGAGCTGCGGCCCTGCACCGGCGCCGAGCGCGACGCCTGGCCGACGATGCTGCGCGCCGCCGCCCTGCGCTTCTGGCTGTCGCGCTTGCACGACCTGCACCTGCCGCGCCCCGGGGAGTTGGTGCATGCGCACGACCCGGTCCAGTTCCGCGACATCCTGGAGCGGCGCATCGCCGTGGCGCCCCCCTGGGTGGAGGCGCCATGAAGGCGCGCGTCGTATCGCCGGCGCGGGGCGCGATCTGGCTGGCGCAGGGCTGGCGCATGTTCCGCGCCTCGCCGCTCGGCTGGCTCGCCATGGTGTTCACCTACCTGATGGGGACGATGCTGGTGAGTGCTTTTCCGCTGGTCGGTCCCCTGGCAGTGTCGCTGCTCGTGCCCGCCTTCGGCGTGGGCTTCATGACCGCGAGCCGCGCCGCGTGGCGCAAACAGCCGGTGGACCTGGTGACGCTGTTCGCGGGATTCCGCGAGCGCTTGCCGGCGCAGCTGGCGCTGGGCGCCGTCTACACGACCGGCTTCTTCGCGGCGATCGCCGGCTCTGCGCTGCTGGACGGCGGCGTCCTGCTGCGCGCGCTGTTTTCGCCCGGTGCCGCGCCGGACGCCGCGCCCGACGGCGAGGACCTGTTCGCCGGCATGCTCGCCTCGGTGCTGGTCTACCTGCCCGTCATGATGATGCTGTGGTTCGCGCCGGTCCTCGTGGCCTGGCACGGGGTCGCGCCGGCCAAGGCGCTGTTCTACAGCCTGGCCGCGTTCTGGCTGAACCTGCGCGCCTTCCTCGTCTACGCGCTTGCACTGGCACTGGCGCTGTTCGTGATCGTGGGCGTGGTCACGCTGGTCGCGGCGTTCGTGGCGGGCGATGCGCCGGCGGCGAGCGCGCGAGCGCTGGTGTTCCCCATGGCGCTGGTGGTGCTGCCGATCCTGTTCGCGAGCTACTACGCCAGCTACCAGGACGTGTTCAGCGCGGCCGAGGACGGCTGACATGCAGGCGCGCCTGCGCGAGTGGCATCGAGCGCGTGCTGCTGTAGAGTAGCCCGCGATGAGCGACCCGCACGCGTTCGCGCTTCCGGACATCGATCCGGCAGCGCAGCCGGAGTTCACCGACGGGCCGGGTGCGAAGGCCTGGCTCGAGGACGTGCCGCTGGCCAACGTCGCGGCGGCACAGCGCCAGCTGCTCGTCCAGGTGGAGGAGTTCAACCGCCACGCCGCCGGTCCCGAGGCGCGCTGCGCGGCGCTGGAGGCGGTGCGCGAGGCGGTCAGCTTCGTGCAGATCGAGCAGGCCAAGCGCTTCACCAATCGCGCCATGCCGATGCTCGACGCCGAAGCCGCCGTGTTCGAAGACACCATCGAGCTCTGGGAGCAGATGCGTCTCGGGTACCTGCGCTGCCTCGCGGCGGACGCGGCGGCGTTGCGGGCGCAGCGGCCGCTGCTCGCCCAGCGCACGCTCGCCTACGCCGGGCTGCGCATGTTTCACCACTACCGCGCGTATCGCGAGGTGCCGGCACGCGACTGGCGCCATCTGCACCAGGTCTACCGGCACGCCGAGCGCCTCGGTGTCGCCGGGCAGGCCGTGAAGGACTACCTGAACCGCGACGTGCACGACACCTCGCCGCACATTGCGTACCTGCGAGCGACGCTGATGGGCATGTGCAATCCGCACGAGCTCGCGCCGCGCCAGCTCACGTTCGTCGCGTATCTGCTCGAGCGCTGGGCGGACAAGGTGGAGGTGTCGACGACGCCGCCGCCGGAGGGCGACGTGCCGCCGCTGTGGATCGACCTCGCCGGCGACCGGTGTGCCGAGCGGGGCGACGCCACGGGCGCGGAGCTGCGCTACCTCGACACGCGGCGCCTCGCCAAGAGCCTCAGGAACCGCGTCGCGCTGTTGCGAAAGGGCGAGTCGCCCGCGCGCCTAGCGCTGGGCGAGGATTGCGTGCAACCCACCTGCGAGCATCTGCTCGTGTTCCTGTATCGCCAGTGGTGCCAGGCGCGCCAGCCGCGCAGCGCACAGCGCACGCGCGCGGCCGACACCGTGCAGGTGTGCACCGATCTCGCCGCCATCCACTACTACGTGTCGGGCCGCGTGTTTCGCGCCGCCGCTTCGTTCACCGAGCTTACCGTGAGGCAGCGGGACGAGATCGCCACCTTCGGCCGCGTCAGCACGCGGGACGACGAGGACTACAGCGTGGCCCAGGGTTTCCTGCTCGAGCATTGGCGGCTCCAGGATGAAAGCAGCATCGGGCTGAGGATGCTGCGACGGGCGGGCGACCCCGGCCGGCGCATGGCGCACGGGCAACTGGTGGGCGTGCGGCCCGTGGACGGCAAGGGCTTCCAGCTCGGCCAGGTGCGCTGGCTGATGGGTACCGACGCGGGCGACCTGGTGTGCGGGGTGAAGCTGCTCCCCGGGCTCGCGCTTGCGGCGGCGGTGCGCGGTACCGGGGTCAACGCCGCCACCGAGCGCTACGCGCAGGCCATCGCGCTTGCCGCGGTACCGGCGCTCAAGGCGCCGCCCACGCTGGTGGTCCCACCGGGCTGGTTCAAGCCCAAGCGCGTGATCGAGGCGGCGATCGGCAAGCCGATGCGCCTGCGCCTGCTCGAAGTGATCGAGCGCGGGACCGACTTCGAGCGCCTGGCCTACGAAGTCCCGCCCGACTGAGCCCTGTACGGTGGGCCGTTGGCCCACCCTACGCGACTGCCTTCACCGCGTCGCCGGGCGATATGCGGTGGGGCGGAAACACGGCGCGGAAGGTCGACCCTTTGCCGGGCGCGCTGTCCACCTCCAGGCCCGCCTGGTGCCGCGTGAGCACGTGCTTCACGATCGCCAGTCCCAGGCCGGTGCCGCCGGTTTCGCGCGAACGGCCGTGGTCGACGCGATAGAAGCGCTCGGTGAGCCGCGCGATATGCCGCGTCTCGACGCCGATGCCGGTGTCCTCGACGCCGAACACGCCGCGGCCATCCTCCAGGCGCCAGAACAGCGTCACCGTGCCGCCCTCGGGGGTGTAGCGGACCGCGTTCGACACGAGGTTCGAAAACGCGCTGTGCAGTTCGCGCGCGCTGCCGTGCAGCCGGCAATCGCGCTCGATGCGCACCACCACCTTGTGGCGGCGCGCAGAGAGCCCGCGCGCTTCCTCGGCGAGCTGCTCGACCAATGCCCGCACCTCGATCGGCT
>DASTTC010000359.1:0-13489 GCA_035760345.1 Burkholderiales bacterium
CTCGCGGTGCCCACCACCTATTCGGGCTCCGAAATGACCTGGGTGCAGGGCTTCACCGAGGGCGGGCGCAAGCGCACGCATTTCGATCCGAAGATGCTGCCGAAGACCGTGATCTACGATCCCGAGCTCACGCTCGGGCTGCCGGCGGGGACCTCGGCGGCGAGCGGCATGAACGCCATTGCGCACTGCGTGGAAGCGCTGTACGCGAAGCAAGCCAATCCGGTCGTGTCGCTGATGGCGGAGGAAGGCATTCGGGCCCTGGCTGCGTCGCTGCCCTTGATCGTGCGCGATCCGCAGGATCGAGAGGCGCGGGGCGAGGCGCTCTACGGCGCGTGGCTTGCGGGCATGTCGCTCAATACGGGCATCGCGCTGCACCACAAGCTCTGCCATACGCTGGGGGGCACCTGGAACCTGCCGCACGCCGAGACGCATTCGATCATCCTGCCGCACGCCGTGCGCTACAACAGGGACGCAGCCCCCGAGGCCATGGCGCGCATCGCGCGCGCGCTGGACGCCAAGGATGCCGCGGGCGGGCTCTACGACCTGGAAGTGATACTCGGTCTCAATATGAAGCTCGCCGACCTGGGCGTGCCGGCGGGCGACCTGGAGCGCGCGGCGCGGCTCGCCCTCGAGGCGCCGTACCCGAATCCCGCGCCGGTCACCTACGAAGGCGTGCTCGCGCTGCTGCGAAACGCGCACGCGGGGCTGCGCCCCGGCTGATTTTTGGGCGCATACTGGACGCAAGGAGGAGATCATGCAAAAGACGCTCATTGCCGCGCTGTTCGCAGCGCTTGCCGCGCCCATATCCGTGGCGCATGCAGAAACGTTCCGCCTGACCATCGGCGCCGGCCATCCGGTGCCGGCGGCATCGTGGGTCGCCCCGATGCAGAGCTTTCTGCAGGTCGAGGTGAAAAAGCGCGTCGAGCAGAAGACGCCGCACAAGATCGAGTGGGTCGAAGCCTACGGCGGCTCGGTCGCCAAGCTGGGTGAGGTGCTGGAAGCCATCGAGAACGGGTTGCTGGACATCGGCGACGTGCACGTGCCCTTCGAGCCGTCGAAAATGCTGGCCTACAACTTCGGCTATTTCGTGCCCTTCGGCACCGAGAACGCGGTGCAGTCCGGATTGGCGGCGCAAAAGGTCTTCGCCGCCTATCCGCAGCTCGGCGCGAACCTGGAGAAGCGCTTCAACCAGGTTTACATCGCGACCGGTGCGGTCACCTGCTACAACCTGGTGACCACCTTTGCCTGGACCAAGGTGGAGCAGCTCGCCGGTCGCAAGATCGCGGCCGCGGGGCCGAACATCCCGTGGCTGAAGGCGGTGAACGCGGTGCCGGTGCAGTCCAACCTGAACGAGGCCTATACCTCGCTGCAGACCGGGGTCTACGACGGCTGGATCATGATCCCGGACGCGACCTACTCGTTCAAGCTGCACGAAGTGGCGCGCCACTACACCATCACCAGCTTCGGCGCGATCCCCAACACCATGATCACCATGAACCGCAACACCTGGAGAAAGCTGCCCAAGCAAGTGCAGCAGATCTTCCTCGAGGTGGGCCGGGAATACACCAAGCTGCAGACGCAAGCCTCGCAGGTCAAGAGCGAGAATGCCATCAAGGCCATGAAGGAGGCGGGCACCACGGTGCGCGAGCTGTCCTGGGAAGAAAAGGTCAAGTGGGCCAACGCGCTGACCAACATCCCCAAGGAAAAGGCGGCGGAAATCAGCGCTACCGGATTGCCGGGCGAGGTGGTCTACGCCTATATCGAGAACCTGAAGGCGCTCGGCGTGAAGTTCCCCCGCGACTGGACCGCCAGCAAGTAGCGCCGCGCTCCTGTTCCGCCGCGTCCACTACGGGTTGATGGCCGGGCTGAACGCCGTCGGCTCGGCGTGGGTCGCGGCGCTCACGGTGCTGATCTGCGCCGACATCCTCGGGCGCGTGCTGTTCAAGTTCCCGCTGGTCGGCGTGCCCGAGATCGTCAAGGTGTCGATCGTGGCCATCGTCTGGCTGCAGATCCCGCACACGCTGAAGACGGGCGGGCACCTGCGCTCCGACGTGTTGCTGCGCTTTCTCTCCGGGCGCAGCCGCGCGGCCGTGGACCTGTTCTGCTATCTCCTCGGCGCGCTGATCTTCGGACTGCTGGTCTACTCCGGCTGGGACACGATGATCCAGGCGTGGGAGATGGGTGAATTCGAAGGCGAGCTGCCGGTGCGGGTTCCCACCTACCCGCTACGCTCGATCGTGCTCCTCGGCGCGGGGCTGACCGCGCTGCAGTTCGTGCTGATGGCGGCCGAGGCCGTGCGCAGGCTCGTGTCCCGGAACGGCGAGGCGCCATAGTGTTCAGCCCCACGACGCTGGCGATCCTCAGCGTCGTCCTCGTCTTCGCCCTCATCCTGCTCGGTGTGCACATCGGCGTCGCGCTGGCGGCGGTCAGCGTGCTTACGCTGTGGCTGCTCATCGGCAAGTTCGAGGTGGCGATCAGCCTGCTGCAGACCACCGCCTACAGCGCGGTCATGGACTACGTGTTCGCGGTGGTGCCGTTGTTCGTGCTGATGGGGATCTTCGCCACCGTGGCCGGGGCGACGCGCGAGTTGTTCGCTTCCGCCCAGATCCTGCTGGGACGCGTGCGGGGCGGACTGGGGATCGCCACGGTCTTTGCCAACGCAGTGTTCGCGTCCATCACGGGCGTCTCGGTGGCCTCGGCGGCCGTGTTCTCGAAGATTGCCATCCCGGAGATGCAGCGGCTCAACTACGACCGCAAGTTCAGCCTCGGCATCGTTGCCAGCAGCGCCATCCTGGGCATGCTGATTCCGCCCTCGGTGCTGATGATCGTCTACGGCGTGCTGACCGAGCAGGCCATCGGCAGGCTGTTCATCGCGGGCATCCTGCCCGGCATTGTGGTCATGGGGGTTCTGTCGATCGGCATCTGGACGATGGTTCTCGTCAAGCCGCGCCTGGGCGGCCGCCAGGTCGAGGCGCGTCGCCTGGACTTTCGCACCCTGGTGCGGGTGGCGACGGCGCCCTGGGCGGTCGTCGCGCTGGTGGTGCTGGTGATGGGCGGCATCTGGGGCGGTTTCTTCACGCCCACCGAAGCCGGCGCGGTGGGCGCGGCCGGCGGATTCCTGCTCATCTTCATCAACCGGCAGAAGCTGACTCTGCCGGGCCTGTGGCGGATCCTGCTCGACGCGGGCCAGACCACCGCCAGCATCTTTTTGCTTCTCATCTGCGCGCAGATGTACGGCCGCGTGCTGACCATGTCCGGGCTGGCTGGAAACCTCACGGCCTGGGTCACCGCGCTCGCCATCCCGCCGATCTTCGTCATCCTGGGGTTCATCGTCGTGTTCGTGCTGCTCGGCTGCATCCTCGATTCGACTTCGATCCTCATTCTGACCATTCCGCTGATGCACCCGATCGCCGTGAACCTGGGCTATGACCCGCTGTGGTTCGCGATCGTCGCCATCCTGGCGATCGAAATCGGCCTGTTGACGCCGCCCTTCGGCATGGTGGCCTTCGCCATGAAGTCCGCGATCGGCGAATCGGTGCGGGTCGATGAAATATTCGCCGGCGCGATTCCGTTCATGCTGCTGCTGGTCGTTGCGCTCGGCGTCATCGTCGCCGTCCCGCAGCTCAGCACCTGGCTGCCCTCGCTCATGTAGCGAGCTCGCCTGGTCAGAAGAGGGACAGTCCCCATGCCTGCGCCGGCAGGCTGCGAGGCGGGTAGAGTCCCCCGCGCGTGGGATTGGCGCCGCGCGCGCCGTGGAGTAGAAAGCAAGGATGGACACCCTCCGATGGCTCCGCGCAGCTGGCGCCGCGGCTACGCTCGCGGGTTTCGCGGGCTGTGGGAGCTTGGAGAGCTGCGAGCAGGACCTTCTCCCGCCCGATGCCATCTCCACCAGCGACAACCCCCATCGCATCCAGTACCTGACGAGCGACCTGGGCATCCCCAGCGTGCGCTGGCACAACGTGACGAACGGGATGTCGGGGTTCGCCAACCTCGAGCGCGTCAACCAGTGCACCCCCTGGCCCTTCATTGTCTGCGGCGACTGGACCCAGGTGACGATGGACGTGCCGCTCGTGCCGGGCCTGAACGAGGTGCAGAGCTTTACGCACAGCGACGGCTGCGACTGGCGCAGCGACTACGCCATCACGCTCACCTAGGCTTGGAGCGCCAGCTCTATCCGCAACAGCCGATCGTCCAGCGCGACGTGGCTGCGTGGGTCGGCTTCGACCAGCAGGCGCAGCAGCGCGGGCGAGACTTCCTTCACCACGTACTGGAAGCGATCGTAGCGCGACTCGGGCGACAGGCGCTCGACGAAAGCGCGGAACGCCGGCGCGTCCTGCAGCCGCAGCGGCCGGATCACGACCACGGCATCGCCTTGCGGTACACCGCGTCGCGGATCCCGCCGCGATGCAGGCCGATGTCGCGCAGCGTATGGTCGCTCAGGCGCTCCAGTTCGCGGATCGCGGTCTCGCGGCTGCGCACCTCGACATAGGCGCGGAACGCATCGCGCACCCGGGTCCAGGCCGCGGTCAGGCCGGCGCCGATGGCGTCGGCGGCGGTGTAGGAAATTCTTTCGCTCTGGTTCATGGCAACTCCCATCGATTGATCGAGGGCGCCACTTTGGGCGCGCCGGGTATTGCCTCGATGTCGGTCTGGATACAGTTTGTATCGGCCATGTAAACTCCGGTCCATGCCGCCCGAACGCATCCTGATCGTCGACGACGACCGCGACATCCGCGAGTCGATGGGCGAGTATCTGCAGGGCCACGGCTACGAGGTGGCGCTCGCCGACGGCGGCGAGGCGATGCGCAAGGCGCTCGAGGCCGCGCTGCCCGACGTGGTGCTGCTCGACCTGAACATGCCGGGCGAGGACGGCCTGTCGCTCGCGCGCTGGCTGCGCGCCAACCACGAAGTCGGCATCATCATGGTCACCGGGGCGGGCGAAGTGGTGGACCGGGTGGTGGGCCTCGAAGTGGGCGCGGACGACTACCTCGCCAAGCCCTTCGACCCCCGCGAGCTGCGAGCGCGCCTGAAAAGCGTGCTGCGGCGCACGCGCGGCCAGGGCGCCGCGGCGCCGAAGGCCGCCACCGGCAAGCGCGTGAAGGTCGGCCGCTGCACGCTGGACCTGCAGACCCACCAGCTCGTCGGGCCCGACGGCGAGGACCTGCCGCTCACCGGCATGGAGTTCGATCTGCTGCGGGTGTTCGTCGAGCGCCCCAACCAGGTGCTCTCGCGCGACCAGCTCCTCACCCACACGCGCAACCGGGAATGGGAGCCGTTCGACCGCTCCATCGACATCCGCATCGCCCGCCTGAGAAAGAAGATCGAGGCGGACCCGGAAAAGCCCAAGGCCCTCAAGACCGTGCGCGGGGCGGGCTACATCTTCATCCCGGCCTAGGCCCAGGTCCCCTGTAACCGGCGTGTTTCAATGGTTGCCGGCCGGTAACAGGCGCGCCGGCCGGCGGGCGCGCGGCTAGACTGCCGGCCATGTCCGCCGCGCCCGACCATACCCAGGCCCTGCGCGAGGCCGCGCTGGCGGTCTCCACCGCCGAGGGCGAGCACGTCTTCGACCAGCTGGTCACTGCGCTGGCGCGCATCCTCGGCGTGGACTTCGCCCTCATCTCGGTCTACGTGGAGCCGCAGCGCAAGCGGCTGCGCACCCTCGCCACGTTCTTCGGCGGGCGCCTGGCGAAGAACGTCGAGTATCCGGTGGCCGGCACGCCCTGCGAGCAGGCCATCGGCCGCAGCTTCGGCTACTTCCCGCGCGGCGTGGCGCGGCAATTCCCGCACGACCGGCTGCTCGCCGATCACGGCATCGAGGGCTACGCCGCCACCACGCTGCACGACGCGCACGGCGCGCCGGTCGGCGCGCTCACGGTCATGTCCTCGAGCGACCTGGCGGACGCGCCGCTCGCCGAAGCGCTGCTCAACATCTTCGGCGCGCGCGTCTCGGCCGAGATCGGGCGCCGCCGCTCGGAGGCGAGCTACCGCGCCATCTTCGAGAACGCGGAGACCGCCATCATCGTGCTCGACATCGACAACGGCGCCATCGTCGACGTCAACCCGAAGGCCTGCGCCGCCTACGGCTACAGCGCGGAGGAGTTCAAGCGCCGCACGGCGAACGAGCTTTCCTCGGGCGTGCCGCCCTATACGGGAGAGCAGGCCGTGCGTTACCTGAAGCGCGCGCGCGACGGCGAACTGGTGCGCGGCGAGTGGCAGCGGCGCAACAAGGACGGCAGCCTGCACTGGGACGAGATGACGGTGAAGCGCGTCGAGATCGCGGGCCGGCCGCACATCCTGGTCGCCTCGCGCGAGGTCACCGAACGCAAGGCGGCCGAGCAGGCGGTGCGCGTGAGCGAGGAGCAGTACCGCGCCATCTTCAATGCCAGCTCCGACGCGCTGGTGCTGCGCGACGCCGAGTTCCGCATCGTCGACGTGAATGCGGCCTACGAAACGATGGGCGGCACGGGACGCGACCAGGTGATCGGGCTGCAGGACCTCACGCTCACGCGCGACGCCACGGCGGTGGTGCAGCGGCGCGAGCTGCACCGCGAGGCGATCGCCGGCAAGCCGGTGCACTTCGAGGCCGACGGCAAGCGGCCCGACGGTACGCCCTTCGTGCTGGAGGTGCGCGGCGTGCCGATGAGCTTCCGCGGCGCGCCGCACGTGCTGTACATGGGGCGCGACGTGACCGAGGCCAAGCTCGCCGAGCGCGCGCTGCGCGCGAGCGAGGAACAGTACCGCGCCATCTTCAACGCGGCCGCCGACGCCTTCATGCTGCGCGACGCGCATTACCGGGTGGTCGAGATCAACCCCGCCTACGAGTCGCTCTCCGGCCTGGCACGCGACGAGGTGATCGGCGCGACGCACGCGGTCCTCGGCCTCGCCGAGCACGAGGACGAGCGCTTGGCGCTGCACCGGCGCGCGCTCGAGGGCGAAAGCCTGCGCCTGGAGCTCGACTCCGCGCGGCGCGACGGCTCGCGTGTGCGCATCGAGCTGCAGATCGGTCCCATGCGCTACCGCGGCGCGCCGCACGTGCTGTACGTGGCGCGCAACATCACCGAGCGCAAGCGCGCCGAGGAGGCGCTGCGCACGAGCTGGGAGCAGTACCGCTCGATTTTCAACGCCTCGGCCGACTCGCTGGTGCTGCGCGACGCGGAGTTTCGCATCGTCGACGTGAATCCCGCTTACGAGTCGATCAGCGGGCGCACGCGCGCCGAGGCCCTCGGCTTGCGGGAAGTGACCATGAGCGACCGGGAGCTCACCGCGCGCATCCAGTCGCTGCACGCGCGGGCGCTGGCGGGCGAGCACGTGCAGTGGGAGGCCCGGGCGCAGCGCAAGAACGGCGAGCCCTTCGACATCGAGGTGCGCGGCGTGCCGGTGCAGCACCAGGGGCAGCCGCACGTGCTGTACGTCGGCCGCGACATCACCGATCGCAAACGCGCCGAGGGCGAGCGCGCCGAACTCGAGGCGCAGCTGCGCCAGGCGCAGAAGATGGAAGCCATCGGCCAGCTCACGGGCGGCATCGCACACGACTTCAACAATATCCTGCAGGGCATCCTGGGCAACCTGGTGCTCGCCGAGGAGCGCCAGGCCGAGCTCGGCGACGCGAAGCTCGCGCGCTACCTGGAGCGCGCGCACACCGCCTCGCAGCGCGCGCGCGACCTGATCCAGCAGATGCTCACCTTCAGCCGCGGCAGGAGCGGCGAGCGCACGCCGATGTCGCCCGGGGCGCTGCTCAAGGACGCCACGCGGCTGCTGCGGCCGACGCTGCCGGCGAGCATCGAACTGGGCATCGAGCTTGCGGACAGCGCGCCGGCGGCGCTGCTCGACCCGGTGCAGTTCGAGCAGGTGCTGCTCAACCTTTGCATCAATGCGCGCGACGCCATGGCCGGCGCGGGCAGCCTGGTGCTCGGCGCGCGCAGCGCCGAACACCGTGGCGCGGTGTGCGCCTCGTGCCGCCAGCGCATCGACGGACGGTTCCTCGAGATCTCGGTGCACGACAGCGGCCCGGGCATCGCACCGCAGGTGCGTGAGCGCATGTTCGATCCGTTCTTTTCCACCAAGGAAGTGGGCAAGGGCAGCGGCATGGGCCTTGCCATGGTGCACGGCATCGTGCACCAGCACGGCGGCCACGTGCTGGTGGAGAACGTGCCGGGCGCGGGCGCGCGCTTCGGCATCCTGCTGCCGCCGGCCGCAGTGCCCGCCATGGGCGGGACCGGCGCGGCCCGCACGTCGTCGTCCACGGCGAGCGCGCGCCTCTCGGGCCGTGTGCTGCTGGCGGAGGACGAGACCTCGATCCGCGAGCTGCTCGAAGACCTGCTCGGCGGTTGGGGGCTGGAGGTGGTCGCCCGCGCGGATGGCGCGGCGGCGCGCGATGCTTTCGCCGAAGATCCGCAGGGCTTCGACCTGGTGCTCACCGACCAGACCATGCCGCGGCTCACCGGGCTGCAGCTCGCCAGGCTCGTCACGCGCATGCGCCCCGGCATCCCGGTGATCCTGTGCACGGGCTACGGCGAGGACTTGAAGCCGCGCGAGCTCGAAGCCGCGGGCGTGCGCACGCTGGCGAACAAGCCCGTCGCGCCGGCGCAGCTGCGCGAGCTGCTGCGCGCGGCGTTACCAACGCGAAACAAAGAGCCAACCTAGCGACATCGGCGGATAACCCGCCGCGCCCAGACTCCCTCTCCCTCCGGCGACGCATGCCGGCCAGACGACTAGGAGAACAGAGTCATGCAGGAATACATCGTCCAGGGTTCGCTCGGCCTCACGCGCGGCAGTCTGCTGCGCGTGGAGGACGGGCAGGACCTGCTGGTCTACGTTTGGGAAGGCGAGCTCTGGCTCACCGAGGAAGGCGAGCGCACGGACCGCATCCTGCGCGCCGGCGAGTGGTACCGGCTGGAGCGCAACGGCACCGCCGTCGGCTACGCGCTGGATCGCAGCACCGTCACCCTGACGGCGACGCAGCCCGAGCTCTACGCACGGCGCATCGAGCTGGTCAAGGCGGGCAGCGTGGCGCGGGTGGAACTCTACAGCGCGGCGCGCGCGCGCAGCTGGCAGCTGGGCGCGCGTGCGCGCAGGCTGTGGAGTGCGCTGTTCATGCCCCTCGCGCGGCCCACCACGGCGGCGCTGTAGGCATGAAGGTCGACGCGCGCGGCTGCCGCGTGAGCGGCGCGAGCGGGCGTGCGCTCGAGCACTACGAGCGTGCGCTCGCCGCCTGGCTCACCTGGCGCGGCGACCCGCGCCTTGCGGCGCGCGCGGCCTGCGAGGAGGCGCCCGGCTTCGTCATGGGGCACGTGCTCGAGGCGCAGCTGCAGCTGTGCAGCCGCGATCCCGCGGGCGTCGATGCGGCGAGCGCGAGCCTCGCACGCGCGCGTGCGCTGGCGCGTGACGCGCGCGAACAGCTGCACTGCGCGGCGCTCGCGGCCGGCCTGGCGGGGGACACCGATCGCGCGCAGGCGCTTCTGGGATGCCTGCTCGCCGCGCAGCCGCGCGACCTGCTGGCGCTGGCGGCGGCGCACACGCTGGATAACTTCCTCGGCGATGTGCGCGCGCTGGGCGGGCGCGTCGCCGGTGTGCTACCCGCCTGGTCGCGCGGCGACGCCGGCTACGCGGGGGTGCTCGCCATGCTCGCCTTCGGGCAGGAAGAGGCGGGCGAGTACCGCCGGGCCGAGGACTCGGCGCTCGCCGCGCTCGAGCTCGAGCCCGGCAGCATCCGGGCGCACCACGCCATGTCGCACGTGCTCGAGATGCAAGGGCGCGCGGCGCAGGGGCTGCGCTGGATGGGTGAGCGCGCCGAGCATTGGACGGGAGCCGGCGCGGCCTCCACGCACGTGTGGTGGCACCTCGCGCTCTACCACCTGATGATCGGCGACACGCGCCACGCGCTCGAACTCTACGACCGGCGCATCGCCGCCTCGCCCGAGCCCGCGCTGAACGAGCTGATCGACGCCTCGGCACTCCTGTGGCGGCTGCGCCTCGCGGGCGTGGACGGCGGCGCGCGCTGGGGCGTGCTTGCCATGGCCTGGGCGCCGCGCGCGGAGGAAGCCTACTGCGCCTTCAGCGACCTGCACGCCATGCTGGCGTTCGTCGGCGCGGGGCGGCGCGACCTGCAGCGTCGGCTGGTGCGTGCCCAGCGGCGCCGGCTCGCCCACGGCGGCACCAACGAGGGCATGCTGCGCGACGTGGGGCTGCCGGCGTGCGAGGCGCTCGAGGCCTTCGGGCGGGGTCGCTACGATCTCGCGGCGGAGCGGCTCGCCGGGCTGCCCGCGGTTTCGCACCGCCTGGGCGGCAGCCACGCGCAGCGCGGCGTGCTTGGACTCACGCTGCGCGCGGCCCAGGCGCAGGCGATGCGCCGGCGCGTCGCCGCGCTGGTCATGGCGCGGGCATGACGATCAGGTTCTGGTTGCCGGCGAGGAACAGCGTACCGCCGTCGGGGCTGATGGTCATTTCCACGATGGTGCCGGCGACGTCGGTTACGGTGGCCCGCGGCAAGACCTCGTCGAAGCCGCCGCCGCTCAGGATGTTCAGATCGTATTTGCGGATTTCGTTGCCGATGAGCGCGTAGGCGTAAGCGCCGTCCGGCGACACGACCGCGCTCAGAACACCCACCGGCAGGGTCCCGAGCGGGGTCAGCGATGCATCGTAAACTGTCGTCGATTCCAGGCTCGTCTGCAGGAACGAGGCCATGAGCACGCGAGCGCCGTTGCGACTGAAGCTTACGATCCTTGCGCCGCTCGTGGACGCGCCGGTCGCCGCCAGCGTTCCCGTGCTCGCGGCGTATGCGAACACTGCCGTCGGCGTAACCGACGGCGTGAAATCGGGCAGCAGGATACGGCTGCCGTTGTCCGGCGCGGACACCAATCGATTGACCATGTCGAACTGCGAGCTGAGCGGCACGAATGCGGCGCCCAGCATATCGTAGGTGTACAAGCTGACTCCCGAGGCGGCGGTCGCGTTGCCCACTGCGCGACCGTCGTTGGCGAACGCCAGGTGACCGAACTGCGCATTCTGCAGAGGGCCGGGCGGCTTTGGGGACTCGGCTCCCGACTGCGCGCAGGTCGCCGGATTGACGTGCGTTAGGACGCCGGCCCCCGACCCGAGAATCACAGTTCCATCGGGTGACATGGCGATGCTCGTATTTCCGCCACCGCCGGCGGATATCAGGCTTCCCGCAGCGGTCCAGGCGACGCCGTACGCGAAGCACTCCAGGCGGTTTCGGTCTCTGTCATGCAGGTACACGCGGCGGCGCTCCGCGTCGTAGACGAGATTGACAGGGTGCGACGGTAGCGGGCCGATGCGGGGGATCGCCTGATAGGCGTAGGCCGTTGCAGCCACCACCACGAGCCTCGCCTCGGGCCGCGAGGCGAGGGTCAGGGTCCCATCGCCCACGGTCACCGCGTAGTTGCCCGCGGCAAGCGCCGGATAGTCGGCGCGAATCTGCGTGTCGCTGTCGATCGCGACGCTGGTGGCCGGCGTGCCACCGAACGATACGCTCGTCGTGGCCGGTGCAAGCCCCAGGAAGCCATGACCCCGGATAATTACGCTCCCTGCGTCTGCCGAATTTGCAACGTACGGCGCGACGAAATTCACCCGTGGCGTCGGCACGTTGTAGGACACGAACACCTGGGTGGTACTGCCCCCGACGGTAAAGGTGACTACAGCGGTATTGTTGCCGACCGGCGATGCCGTCACATTCAGGGATACGGGCTGCGGCAGGCTCGCGCCGAAGGACGGCGTCGCGCTGAGCCATCCGGCGGTACCGGAGAGACTATCGATTTGGCTCACCCACGGTGAGGATCCTCCGCTTGAGCTCAGGGTGATGATTTGAGGCGCGGGCGCTCCGCCCTGGAACGTTACCAGCGTAGGGGTGACGCTCGCGGTCGGAGTACCGGTGATCGTGTAGGTGACGTTGATCGTCTTCGGGCTCCCGGCCACATCACCGCTGGAGCAGGATGGCGAGGCGCAGCCGCGTACGGTGACGGTTCCGTTGAATACGCCGGGAGTAGCGGGAGGGGACGGAGTGATCGTCACCGTTCCGGTCGTCGGCCCGGTGATGTCGAACACGGCGGAAAAGAAGCCCCCGCTCTGCGTGACTTCGACGTACACCGTGCCGCTGTGGACCGTGACAACGACCACTTGTGGCGCCGGGGTCGCGCCGTTCTGCCCAGAGGCGAAACTGACACTGGTCGTGGCGACGGAATAGGTCGCGCCGCCGCCGCCTTCGCCGCCGCCTACGCCGCCGCCCCCGCACGCACACAGCGCCCCCGCCGCGACTAGCGCCGCGGCGCGCGTCATCCAGCCCATGGGTCCTCCCTGAACCCGTTTCTCTACTGTCCCGTCCTTCCCCCGCCGCCGCGGAACTCCTCCTCCTGCAGCGCGCGCCACATCAATTTACCAGAGGCGGTTCGCGGCAATGCATCTGAAAAAGTGATGCTTCGCGGCGCCTTGTAGGCGGCCATGCGGCTGCGCGCCCATTCCATGATCTGTTCGGCGCTCGCGGCGGCGCCAGGCTTGAGCACCACCACCGCTTTCACCGTTTCGCCGCGGCGTGCATCGGGCGATGCGATGACGCAGCACTCCTTGATCGCGGGATGCTGGTACAGGGCGGTTTCCACTTCCGCCGGCCAGACCTTGTAGCCGGCGGCGTTGATCATCCGCTTGAGCCGGTCCGAGATGAAGAAGTAGCCGTCTTCGTCGGTGCGGCCGAGATCGCCGGTGCGAAAGAACGCCTTGCCCTCGACCTCGCACCAGGATTCGCGAAAGGCCTTCTCCTTGCCCCAGTAGCCCTTCAGGAGCTGCGGCCCGCGCACCACGATTTCGCCCTGTTCGCCGGGGCCGAGAATCCGGAGCGAATCCGGATCCACGACCAGCGATTCGGTATCGAAGGTGGGAATGCCGAGGCACTGCTGCTTCGGATTCTGCGGCGGATTGATGTGCGTCTGCGAGATGGTCTCGGTCATGCCGTAGCCCTCGATGTAGCGCACGCCGCACACCTCGAGCAATTTCTGCGCGATGGCCTCGGGCATCGCCGAGCCGCCGCCGAAGATCGACTTGAGCGAGGACAGGTCGTGGCGCAAGGCGCCTGGATGCGAAAGGAGATCCACCACCATCGTCGGCACGTTGTCCCAGTGCGTGCAGCGGTGGCGCTCGACGAGGCGCGCGGCTTCCAGCGGGTCCCAGCGCCGCTGGATGACGATGCTGCCGCCCGCATACACCGTGGCGAGGAAGCTGTGGACGAGCCCCGTCACGTGGAAGAAGGGCGCGGTGGCGAGCGCCACCGTGTCCGCGGTCACTTGCTTCCAGATCGCCGAGCCGGCGATGTTGTGCAGGCAGGTGGCGTGCGTGTGCATACAGCCCTTGGGCTGCCCGGTGCTGCCCGAGGTGTAGGGCATGAGGCACAGGTCGTCCGGCGTCGCCGTCGATGGCGCGGGCGCATGGTCTCCGGGGCGCCAGTCGTCCATCACCACGAGGTGCTCGAGCGCGAGGCCGGCAA
>DASTTC010000360.1:0-9859 GCA_035760345.1 Burkholderiales bacterium
GCGGCGGCGAACGCCGACGCCATCATCACCACGGGCGGCGTGTCGGTGGGCGAAGCCGATTTCGTCAAGCCGATGATGGCGAAACTCGGCGAAGCGCTGTTCTGGCGCATCGCCATGCGCCCCGGGCGGCCGATGGCCTTCGGACGCATCGGCAACGCGTTCCTGTTCGGGCTGCCCGGCAACCCGGTGGCGGTGATGGTGACCTTCTACCAGTTCGTGCGCGAAGCGCTGCTCGCGCTCGGCGGGCGCGCCGGCGATTGCGCGCCGCCGCTGCTCGAGGCCACGGCCGCCGAACCGCTGCGCAAGGTGGCCGGACGCACCGAGTTCCAGCGCGGCGTGCTGTCTCGCGAGGACGGTGCACTCAAGGTGAGGATCACGGGCCAGCAGGGCTCGGGCGTGCTGCGCTCGATGTCGGAGGCCAATTGCTTCATCGTGCTCGAGCACTCGCGCGCCAAGGTGCAGGCAGGCGAACGTGTGCAGGTCCAGCCCTTCGAAGGCCTCGTGTAGATTGGGCCAACGGCCCATCGTACGGCCTAGAACGGCAGCTGGTACTCGGTAGCGTCCTCCTCGGGCTGGCCTTGCGGCTGCGGAAAGGCGCGCAGGTCCTTGGTGATCGCCGCGCGCAGGTACGAGTCCACCCACCAGAACACGTCCTGCTCGCGGATCGAGTTGCGCATGCGCCGCATGCGCGCATGGCGCTCCTCGGGGTCCATGCCGTAGGCGCGCCGGATGGCGTCGGCAACGCCTTCGATGTCGTAGGGATTGACCAGCAGCGCGCCGCGATGCAGCTGCGCGGCAGCGCCGGCGAACTCCGAGAGGATCAGCACGCAGTCTTCCTCGATGCTGCACGTGCAGTACTCCTTCGCCACCAGGTTCATGCCGTCCTTGAGCGGGGTGATGAGCGCGATGTCGGCGGCGCGGTAGTAGGCGAGCAGCTCCAGGCGCGACAGGCTGCGGTACTCGTACCAGATCGGCACCCAGCCGCCGGGCCGGGCGAAGCGGCCGTTGATGCGCCCGACCAGCTGCTCGATCTCGGTGCGCAGGCGGTGGTACTCGGCGATGTCCTCGCGGCTTGGCACCACCACCTGGATGAAAGACACCTGCTCGCGCATCTCCGGGTAGCGCTCGAGCAGGTTCTCGAACGCTTTCAGGCGCAACGGAATGCCCTTGGTGTAGTCGAGCCGATCGATACCCAGGATGAGCTTCCTGCCCGGCAGCAGCCGGTGCAGCTCCTGAGCCTTCTCGGTGACCTCGGGCGTGCCCGCGCGACGCTGGAACGCGGCGTAGTCGATGGAGATGGGAAAGGCGCCGATGCGCACCTCGCGCCGGCCCACGTGCGCCACCAGCACATGGCCGCGGCCTTCGATCTGCACATCCTTCACCAGCATGCGTGCGCACTGCACGAAATTGCGCCGGTCGAGTGCGGTCTGGAAGCCGATGAGGTCGAACTCCAGCAGCGCCTGCAGCAGCGTGAGGCGCCACGGCAGCTTCATGAACAGGTCCGGCGACGGGAACGGGATGTGCAGGAAGAACCCCAGGCGCGAGTGCACGCCACGCCGGCGCAGCTCGGCGGCGACGTTCATCAGGTGGTAATCGTGGATCCAGACGAAATCGCCAGGCGCGGCGTGTACCTTCACCGCGTCGGCGTACTTGCCGTTGACCTCGCAATAGGTGCGCCAGTACGCCGGATCGAAGTTGCACAGCGACTGCAGGTCATGGAACAGCGGCCAGATGATCTCGTTGGAAAAACCGAGGTAGAACTTGTCCATCTCCTCGGCGGAGAGCGGCACGCCATGCAGCGTGTAGCCGGAATCGGCGCCGGCGTCGGCGAGGGCCTGGGACAGCGCCCCGGGGTCGCCCGCGGTGCCCGGCCAGCCGATCCACATGCCGCCGCGATCGCGCAGCACCGGCAGCAGCGCCGTCACCAGCCCGCCGCCGCCCGGCTCGGCGCGCCACCGACCGCCCTCGTCCTGCCGGAAAGCGAACGGCAGCCGATTCGACACCACGACCAGCCGTTCGCGCCCTCGTGCCTCGCGCGATCTCATGCTTCGCTCCTCACCGACCCGGGGTCGCCTCCTCGCTTGATGAATAGCGTACGCGTCGGATAGGCGAACTGTACGCCCTCCGCGGCGAGCTTCTCGAACAAAGCGAAGTTGATCGCCTGTTGCGTGTCCATGTACACGTTGTATTCCGGACTGAGCACGTAGTACACGATCTCGAAGTTGAGCGAGAAATCGGCGTACTCCTTGAAGTGCGCGCGATCGAAGCGCGCCTTGGGCTGCGCCTCGACCGCGGCTTTCAACCATGCCGGGATCTCGCGCAGCTTCTCCAGCGGCGTCTCGTAGGTGACGCCGATGCCGAAGGCGATGCGCCGTTCCTGCATGCGCTTGAAGTTGCGGATCTGGCTGTTGAGGAGTTGCGTGTTGGAGAACACCAGCTGCTCGCCCGAGAGGCTGCGCACGCGCGTCGTCTTCAGTCCGACCTTCTCCACGCTGCCGGCGCGATCGCCCACCACGATGAAGTCGCCCACCATGAACGGCTTGTCGAGCACGATGGCGGCGGACGCGAACAGGTCGCCGAGGATGTTCTGCAACGCGAGCGCCACGGCGATGCCGCCGATGCCCAGGCCCGCCACCAGCGCCGTGACATCGAGACCGAGCTGGTCCAGGCCGAGCAGCAGCGCGAACGACCACACCACGACGCGACCGACGAAGCCGAGCAGCGTGACGGTGGTGGCGACTTCCGGATCGGTGCCGCGCGCCGCTTCGGCGCGCATCGACAGCCAGCGCGACAGCAGCCGCGTGGCCCACAACGCGAACTGCATCACCAGCGCCACCAGCGCGATGCTCTCCAGCAGCCGGTCGAGGCGCGCCGGCAGCTCCATCGTCGCCGCGCCGGCATACAGCGCCAGCGGCGCGAGCAGCCACAGCCGCGTGGCGCGCACCACGTCGGCGGCAAGCGCCGGCCGTGTGATGAAGCGCGCCATCAGGTTGCGCACCAGCCAGGCGACGAAGAACGCGAGCAGCGCGATCCCCGCGGCGACGAACAAGTCCTCCCACGTGCTTGTTTTCAGCAGTTGTTGCCACAGCTTCATGCAGCCTCCCCCTCGACCCGATTTTGACACCGATGCGCCGTCGAGTTCCGCCGGATTTCCTGTGCGGTTCCGGGTTTGTGATGCGCGTGAGCCTGTGCTAATAAGACCCTATGGGATTGCCGTTGACCGCGCACGACGCCTATCTGTTTCGCGAAGGCACCCACGCGCGGCTGTACGAGCGTCTGGGCTGCCATCTCGACGCCAACAGCAAGGGCGCGCACTTCGGCGTGTGGGCGCCCAATGCGCGCGCGGTCTCGGTGATCGGCGACTGGAACGGCTGGCGAGCGGGCGCCGACCCGCTCGCGCCGCGCGGCGACGGCAGCGGCCTGTGGGAAGGCAGCGTGCGCGGCGCCGAGCGCGGCCAGGCCTACAAGTTCCGCATCGAGTCGAACGCCGGCGGCCATGTCGCGGAGAAGGCCGATCCGTTCGCCGCGGCGTGCGAGCTGCCGCCGGCGACGGGCTCGCGCGCCTGGACGCTGGAGTACCAGTGGGGCGACGCCGAGTGGATGAAGACGCGCGGGCCGAAGAACGCGCTGGCCGCGCCGATGTCCGTGTATGAAGTGCACGCGGGCTCCTGGAAGAGGAAGGACGGCGCGTTCCTCGGCTACCGCGAGCTGGCGCACGCGCTCGCCGACTACGTGCGGCAGACGGGCTTCACGCACGTGGAGCTGATGCCGATCACCGAGCATCCGTTCTACGGCTCCTGGGGCTACCAGACCACGGGCTATTTCGCGCCGACCTCGCGCTACGGCACGCCGCAGGATTTCATGTACCTGGTGGACCACCTGCACCAGGCCGGCATCGGCGTGATCCTCGACTGGGTCCCCTCGCACTTTCCCGCCGACGCGCACGGGCTCGCCTTTTTCGACGGCACGCACCTGTACGAGCACGCCGACCCCCGCCAGGGGTTCCACCCGGAATGGAACTCGAGCATCTTCAATTACGGCAGGAACGAAGTGCGCTCGTTCCTGCTGTCCTCGGCGCTGTACTGGCTGGACAAGTACCACATCGACGGCCTGCGCGTGGACGCGGTGGCCTCGATGCTGTACCTCGATTACGCGAGGCAGGACGGCGAGTGGATCCCCAACCGCTACGGCGGCCGGGAGAACCTCGAGGCGATCTCGTTCCTGCGCACGCTGAACGAAGCCGTGTACCGCGACCATCCCGATTGCTTCACGGCGGCCGAGGAGTCCACCGCCTGGCCGATGGTGTCGCGGCCCACTTACCTCGGCGGCCTGGGCTTCGGCCAGAAGTGGAACATGGGCTGGATGCACGACACGCTCGCCTACTTCAAGGAAGACCCGATCCACCGCAAGTACCACCATGGCCGGCTCACGTTCTCGCTCATCTACGCCTTCAACGAGAATTTCACCCTGCCGCTCTCGCACGACGAGGTGGTGCACGGCAAAGGCTCGCTGGTGGGCAAGATGCCGGGCGATGCCTGGCAGCAGTTCGCCAACCTGCGCGCGCTCTACGGCTACATGTGGGCGCACCCCGGGAAGAAGCTCCTGTTCATGGGCGGCGAATTCGGCCAGCGGCGCGAATGGACGCACGACGGCGAGCTCGAATGGTGGGTGTGCGAGCGACCCGAGCACGCGGGCCTGCAACGCTGGGTGGCGCAACTCAACCGCGCCTACCGCGCCGAGCCCGCCCTGTGGCAGGTAGACTTCTCGCACGAGGGCTTCGAGTGGATCGACGCCAATGACGCCCAGAACAGCGTGATTTCGTTCCTGCGCAAGCCACGCGGGGGCGGCGCGATCGTGGCTGTGGTGTGCAACCTGACGCCCCTGCCGCGCGAGAACTACGTGCTCGGCGTGCCACGCGCGGGCGCCTGGCGCGAGATCCTGAACAGCGATGCGAAGGAGTATGGCGGCGCCGGCTGGGGCAACCTGGGCGCGGTGCAGTCCGCGCCGCTCGCCGCGCACGGCCGCCCGCACTCGCTCACGCTCACGCTGCCGCCGCTGTCGACGCTCTACCTGCGGAGCGAGACATGACGCAGAACGACGGGCGCGTGCGCGCCGTGATCGACGCGGTGCGGCCCGCCGTGGACGGCGGGCGCTTCGCGGTAAAGCGCATCGTGGGCGAGGCGCTCGTGGTCGAGGCGCACTGCTTCGCCGACGGCCATGATGTGCTGCGCGCGCGGCTCCTGTGGCGCGCGGAGGACGCCGGCGCGTGGCAGGAGGCGGAGATGCAGCCGCTGGGCAACGACGTCTGGCGCGCGGTGTTCACGCCGGAGAGCATCGGGCGCTACCGCTACACGGTCGCGGCCTGGGTCGATCGCTTCGCGACCTGGCGCCACGACTTCGGGCTGCGCGACGATCCCGCCGACCGGGCGATCGCCGTACTCGCCGGCGCCGAGCTTGCCGGGCAGGCCGCCGCGCGCGCGAAAGGCGCAGACGCGAAGGCGCTCGCCGACTGGGCGAAGCGCCTGCGGAACAACACCGAGGCTGCGCTCGACGAGCAGATGGCGGCGATCGCGGCGCGCCACCCGGACCGCTCGCTCGAGGCACGCTGGCCGCTGGACATGCCGCTCACGGTAGAGCGCGAGCGAGCGCGCTTTTCCACCTGGTATGAACTCTTCCCGCGCTCGGCGGCAGCCGAGCCGGGCCGGCACGGCACCTTCAAGGACGTGGAACAGCGACTGGCCTATGTCGCCGAACTCGGCTTCGACGTGCTCTACCTGCCACCGATCCATCCCGTGGGGCGCGAACGCAGGAAGGGCAAGAACAACGCGGTCAGTGCTGCGCCCGATGACGTCGGCAGCCCTTGGGCCATCGGCGCCCAGGAAGGCGGCCACAAGTCGATCCACCCGCAACTGGGCACGCAGGAGGATTTCCGCCGCCTGCTGAAGGCGGCGTCAAAGCACGGCCTCGAGATCGCACTCGACATCGCCTACCAGTGCGCGCCCGACCACCCTTACGTGAAGCAACACCCCGACTGGTTCCGCAAGCGCGCCGACGGCTCCATTCAGTACGCCGAGAATCCGCCGAAGAAGTACCAGGACATCTATCCGTTCGACTTCGAGTGCGAGGACTGGCAAGCGCTGTGGGCGGAGTTGAAGAGCGTGTTCGACTACTGGATCGGCGAAGGCGTTAAGATATTCCGCGTCGACAACCCGCACACCAAGGCGTTTGCGTTCTGGGAATGGGCGATCGCCGAGCTGCTGCGTGCGCACCCGGACGTGATCTTCCTCGCCGAGGCCTTCACGCGTCCGAAGGTCATGCACCGCCTCGCCAAGCTCGGCTACACGCAGTCCTATACCTACTTCGCCTGGCGCAATACCAAGCAGGAGCTCACCGACTACTTCACGGAGCTCGCGCAGGGCCCGGGCCGGGAATACTTCCGCCCGAACGTCTGGCCGAACACGCCCGACATCCTCACCGAAGCGCTGCAGGTGGGCGGGCGCGCGGCATTCATGCAGCGCCTCGCGCTCGCGGCGACGCTGTCGGCGAACTACGGCATCTACGGCCCGGCCTACGAGCTGCTGGAGCACCGGCCGCGCGAGCCCGGCAGCGAGGAGTACCTCGACTCGGAGAAATACCAGCTGCGTCATTGGGACCTCGAGCGCGCCGACAGCCTGCGCGCCTACATCGCGGCGTTCAACCGCATCCGGCGGGAGAATCCGGCGCTGCAGGCCGATGCCAGCCTTCGGTTCCTGCGCACCGACCACGACCAGCTCATCGCCTACGTCAAGCAGACGCCCGACGGCGCGAACCAGATCGTCTGCGTGGTGAATCTGAGCCCGTATCACACGCACGGCGGCTGGGTGGAACTGGACCTCGCGGCGCTGGGCATCGAGCCCGACCGCCCCTACCAGATGCACGACCTGCTCTCCGGCGCGCGCTATCTGTGGAACGGCCCGCGCAATTTCGTGCAGCTCGACCCGCAGCGCTCGCCCGCGCACGTGTTCCGCGTGCGCCGGCACCTGCACCGCGAGCAGGACTTCGACTACTTCCTGTGAAGCCGTGAACGCTCCCGCCGCCACGCCGCTGCCCGCCGGCCAGGAGGCCGCGCCCGCCGACGACCCGCTCTGGTACAAGGACGCGGTCATCTACCAGCTGCACGTCAAGGCGTTCTACGACTCCAACGGCGACGGCCTGGGCGACTTTCGTGGCCTCACCGAAAAGCTCGACTACGTGCGCGACCTCGGCGTCAACACGATCTGGCTGCTGCCGTTCTACCCTTCGCCGCAGAAGGACGACGGCTACGACGTCGCCGACTACCGCGAGGTGCATCCGCACTACGGCACCGTCGAGGACTTCCGCCGCTTCGTCGAAGAGGCGCACAAGCGCAATCTGCGCGTCATCACCGAGTTGATCGTGAACCATACCTCGGACGCGCACCCCTGGTTCCAGGCGGCGCGGCGCGCGCCCAAGGGCTCGCCCGAGCGCGACTTCTACGTCTGGAGCGACGCGGAGACCAAATACCAGGGCACGCGCATCATCTTCACCGACACCGAGACCTCCAACTGGACCTGGGACCCGGTGGCCAAGCAGTACTTCTGGCATCGCTTCTTCAGCCACCAGCCCGACCTCAACTTCGACAACCCGAAGGTGCTCGAGGCGCTGCTCGAGGTGATGGCCTACTGGTGCGAGCTCGGCGTGGACGGCTTCCGCCTGGACGCCATTCCCTACCTCGTGGAGCGCGAAGGCACCTCGAACGAGAACCTGCCCGAGACGCACACGGTGATCAAGAAGATCCGTGCCGCGCTCGACGCGCGCTACCCGGCGAAGCTGCTGCTGGCGGAAGCCAACCAGTGGCCCGAGGACGTGCGCGAGTACTTCGGCGAGGCCGACGAATGCCAGATGGCCTACCACTTCCCGCTGATGCCGCGCATGTACATGGCCATCGCGCAGGAAGACCGCCACCCGGTGGTGGAGATCATGCAGCAGACGCCCGAGATCCCCGACACCTGCCAGTGGGCGATCTTCCTCAGGAACCACGACGAGCTGACGCTCGAGATGGTGACCAGCAAGGAGCGCGACTACATGTACCGCACCTACGCGGCGGACACGCGGGCGCGCATCAACCTCGGCATCCGCCGGCGCCTCGCGCCGCTGCTGGAGAACGACATCGACCGCATCAAGCTGATGAACAGCCTGCTGCTCAGCATGCCGGGCTCGCCGATCATCTACTACGGCGACGAGATCGGCATGGGCGACAACATCTATCTTGGCGACCGCAACGGGGTTAGAACGCCGATGCAATGGGCCCCCGACCGCAACGCGGGGTTCTCGCGTGCCGACCCGCAGCGCCTGTACCTGCCGCCGATCATGGACCCGATCTACGGCTTCGAGGCGGTGAACGTCGAGGCGCAGTCGAGGGAGCCTAACTCGCTCCTCAACTGGATGCGGCGCCTGCTCGCGGTGAGAAAGACCAGCCAGGCTTTCGGCCGGGGAAAGCTCTCGTTCCTGCGCGCCGGCAACCGCAAGGTGCTCGCCTACGTGCGCGAGCTGGGCGACGAGGTGATCCTGTGCGTCGCCAACGTCGGGCGCACGGCGCAGCCGGTGGAGCTCGACCTGCGGCGTTTCAAGGGCCGCGTGCCGGTGGAGCTGATGGGGCGGACGGTATTTCCGCCGATCGGCGAGCTGCCCTACCTGCTCACGCTGCCGGGCTGCGGCTTCTACTGGTTTCGTCTCGCCACGGACGCCACCGCGCCGGTGTGGCACGCCGAGGTGCTGGCGCGCGAGGACCTGCCGATGCTGGTGATGTTCGACGGCTGGACCAGCTTGTTCCGCGACCGCGTGATGCCGTGGCGCATCAACATGGCGGTGACGACGCGCGAGCACTTCGAGACGCAGGTGCTGCCCGCCTGGCTCGAGGTGCAGCGCTGGTACGCGTCGAAGGGCGAAGCCGGCGCGCGCGTGCGGCTCGGCGACTGGGCGCTGTGGGAAGAAGCGGGCCGCGCCAGCACCATGCTTGCGTTCATCGAGGTCGAGGGCGGCGCCGAGCCCGCGCGCTACTTCGCGCCGCTCACGCTCGCCTGGGAAGACCGCGAGGAGGAGCGCGTGAAGGCGCTCGGCGGCTCCGCCGTCGCCAAGGTGCGCCAGCAGGCGAGCGTCGGCATCATGGCCGACGCCTTTGCGGACGAGGCCTTCTGCCGCGCGGTGGTGGAGGCCATCGGCACCGGGCGCGAGCTTGCAGGCGCGCAGGGCACGGTGCGCTTCACGCCGACGCGCGCCTTCGCCGAGGTCGCCTACGAGGACGTCAACCTGCTGCCCGTGGGCCGGCCCAAGGCACAAAGCAGCAATACCGTGGTGACGCTGGGCGAACGCCTGTTCCTGAAGGGCTACCGCCGCGTGCGCCCGGGGGTGAATCCCGAGTTCGAGGTCGGGCGCTTTCTCACCGAAAAGGTGCGCTTCGCCAGTTGCGTGCCGGTGGCGGGCGCGGTCGAATACACGGCGGCGGACGGCACGCTGATGACGCTCGCGCTGCTGCAGGCCTATGTCCCCAACCAGGGCGACGGCTGGAGCCACACCGTGGAATACCTGGTGCGGTTCCTGGAAAAGCAGCGCGCCACCGGCATTCCCGGGGACGCCCACGGCATCTACCTGCCCCTCATGCAGACGCTGGGTGTGCGCACGGCCGAGCTGCACTGCGCGCTCGCCACGCCGACCGGCGACGCCGCCTTCGATCCGGAGCCCGTGACCGAGCGCGATTTCGCGGCGTGGAAGGCGGGCATCCGTGCGCAGGCCGTGCAGACGCTCGACCTGCTCGCCGCGCGCCGCGGCCAGCTCACCTCGCCGGCGCGCGACGACGCGGCCG
>DASTTC010000361.1:0-3838 GCA_035760345.1 Burkholderiales bacterium
CACCGCGGTCTGCGTCATCTGCGTGATGAGCGCCTGCGTAAAGCGCAGCAGCAGGTCTTGGAACTCGCCGCGCGCCTCGAACTCCTTCTTCAGCACCGAAGCCCGGAGCCGGTAGCCCGTGCCGGCGCTCTGCACCACCGCACGGCTCGGCGTGGTCTCGCCGCCCATGAACAACGAGATGCCCACCAGGCCCTCGTTGCCGGTGACGGCGAGCTGGGCGGAATGGCCGTCCGCCAGCACGTACACCAGAGACACGATGGCGGTAGTCGGAAAGTACACATAGCCCTGCGAGCCGGCGGATTCGTACAGGGAGAATCCGAACGGCATCACCAGCCGTTCGAGGGAAGGAAGCAGCGCGTCGTATCTGTCTTCAGACAGATTGGCGAGCAGCTGGTTGGCCCGCGGAGACGCCAGTGCGGGGGAAGCGCTCTGTGCCATGAACCGCAAGGAAACTGACATTTGTAAGCTACCGGACCCATGGAGGGTATCGACCAGCGCGCCGCGCCGCTGTCGCCCCGGACGTGATTCGCTTGTCACTGTTTGGTCGACGCGCACTCCTCCGGCGGCCATGCGACCACAGGCCGTTGCGCGTGGATCAAAAAAAAAGGCCGCCTCTGGCGGCGGCCTTCCCCACAGCGCGCGCTGCCGCGCTCAGCTGCCGCTGGCTGCCGTCGCCTCGGTCGCGGGCGCTTCTTCCGCCGCCGGTACTTCCAGCAACGGCGGCTCGGCCGCCTGATCCCGGCGGATCTTGTGGAACGCCATGCCGGTGCCCGCCGGGATGAGGCGCCCGACGATCACGTTTTCCTTCAGGCCGCGCAACGGGTCGCGCTTGCCCATGATCGCCGCCTCGGTCAGCACGCGCGTGGTCTCCTGGAAGGAGGCCGCGGAAATGAACGAGTCGGTCGACAGCGACGCCTTGGTGATGCCGAGCAGCATGTAGGAGAACACCGCCTCTTTCTTGCCTTCCTTGACGGCCTTTTCGTTGTCTTCCAGCAGTTCGGCGCGCTCCACCTGCTCGCCCTGGATGAAGCCGGTCTCGCCCGGATCCTCCACCTGCACGCGGCGCAGCATCTGGCGCACGATCACTTCGATGTGCTTGTCGTTGATCTTCACGCCCTGCAGGCGGTACACGTCCTGCACTTCGTCGATGATGTAGCGCGCGAGCGCCTCCACGCCGAGCAGGCGCAACAGATCATGCGGGTCCACCGGCCCGTCGACGATCATCTCGCCCCGGCTCACCACCTGGCCATCGTGCACCAGCACGTGCTTGTCCTTCGGGATCAGCTCCTCGTGCTGCGTGCCCTCCGGGTCGGTGATCACCAGGCGCTGCTTGCCCTTGGTGTCCTTGCCGAAGGACACGGTGCCCGTGTACTCGGCGAGGATCGCCTTGTCCTTGGGCGCGCGCGCCTCGAACAGCTCGGCCACGCGCGGCAGGCCGCCCGTGATGTCGCGGGTCTTGGAGGTCTCCTGCGGAATGCGCGCCAGCACCTCGCCGACCAGCATCTGCTGGCCGTCGCGCACCGCGATCACCGCGCCCACCGGAAAGCTGATGTTCACGGCGTGGTCGGTGCCGGCGATGCGCACGTCCTCCCCCGCCTCGTTGATCAGCTTCACCGACGGGCGCTGCCCCTTGGCCGTGGCGCTGCCGCGGCGCTTGTGGTCGATCACCACCAGCGTCGACAGGCCCGTCACGTCGTCGATCTGCTTGGCGACCGTCACGCCTTCCTCGACGTGCTCGAACTTCACGGTGCCGGCGTACTCGGTGACGATCGGCCGGTGGTGCGGGTCCCACGCGGCCACGATGCGGCCCGCGCGCACGACGTCGCCGTCGGCCACCTGCAGCGTCGCGCCGTAGGGAACCTTGTGGCGCTCGCGCTCGCGGTGGTTGTCGTCGACGATGGTCACCTCGCCGGAACGCGAGATCACGACCTTGTCGCCCTTGGCATTGGATACGTAGCGCATGCCCGGCGAGAAGCGCACGGTGCCGGCGGACTTCGCTTCCACCTGGCTTTGCACCGCCGTCCGGCTGGCCGCGCCGCCGATGTGGAAGGTGCGCATGGTCAGCTGCGTGCCCGGCTCGCCGATCGACTGCGCGGCGATGACGCCGATCGCTTCGCCCACGTTGACGATCGAGCCGCGGCCCAGGTCGCGCCCGTAGCACTTGGCGCACACGCCCCAGCGCGTATCGCAGGTGAGCGGCGTGCGCACCTTGACCTCGTCGATGCCGACGTTATCGATGGTGTCGATGGCATCCTCGTCGACCAGCGATCCGGCGGTGTACAGCGTTTCCTGCGTTTCCGGGTTGATCAGGTCGATCGCCAGCACGCGCCCGAGGATGCGCTCGCGCAGCGCCTCGACCACTTCGCCGCCCTCGACCAGCGCGCGCATGACGATGCCGTTCTGCGTGCCGCAGTCGTCCTCCGTCACCACCAGGTCCTGCGTCACATCCACCAGGCGCCGCGTGAGGTAGCCCGAATTCGCGGTCTTCAACGCCGTGTCCGCCAGGCCTTTCCTCGCGCCGTGCGTGGAGATGAAGTACTGCAGGACGTTCAGCCCCTCGCGGAAATTGGCCGTGATCGGCGTCTCGATGATCGAGCCGTCGGGCTTGGCCATCAGGCCGCGCATGCCGGCCAGCTGCCGGATCTGCGCAGCCGAGCCGCGCGCGCCGGAATCGGCCATCATGTAGATGGAATTGAACGCTTCCTGGCGCACCTTCTTGCCGTGGCGGTCGGTGGTTTCCTCCGTGCCGAGCTGCTCCATCATCACCTTGCCGACCTGCTCGCCGCAGCGCGACCAGATGTCGACCACCTTGTTGTAGCGCTCGCCGACGGTCACCAGGCCGGAGGTGTACTGCGACTCGATCTCCTTGACTTCCGCCTCCGCCGCGGCGATCAGCCCCTGCTTGGCGGTCGGGATGTGCATGTCGTGCACGCCAAAGGAGATGCCGCCGCGCGTGGCCATGGTGAAGCCGGCCTGCATCAGCTTGTCGGCGAAAATCACCGTCTCGCGCAGGCCGCAGCGGCGAAAGCCGATGTTGATCAGGCGCGAGATTTCCTTCTTCTTCAGCGGCTTGTTCAGCAGGTCGAAGGTCAGGCCCGCCGGCAGGATCTCCGACAGCAGCGCCCGGCCCACCGTGGTCTCGTAGCGCTTGATGCGCTCGACCTTGTCGCCTTCGGGCGTGAGGTCCTGCTCCCGGATGCGCACCCAGGCCTTGGCGCCCAGTTCCACATTGCGCGATTCGTACGCGCGCGACACCTCGGCGAGATCGGCAAAGCTCATGCCCTCGCCCTTGGCGCCGATCCGCTCGCGCGTGGCGTAGTACAGGCCCAGCACGATGTCCTGGGACGGCACGATGATCGGTTCGCCGTTGGCGGGCGACAGGACGTTGTTGGACGCGAGCATCAGCGTGCGCGCCTCCATCTGCGCTTCCAGCGACAGCGGCACGTGCACCGCCATCTGGTCGCCGTCGAAGTCGGCATTGAAGGCCGCGCACACCAGCGGATGCAGCTGGATCGCCTTGCCCTCGATCAGCACCGGCTCGAAGGCCTGGATGCCGAGGCGGTGCAGCGTCGGCGCGCGGTTCAGCATCACCGGGTGCTCGCGAATGACCTCTTCCAGGATGTCCCAGACTTCGGGCACCTCCTGCTCCACCAGGCGCTTGGCGGCCTTGATGGTGGTGGCGAGGCCGAGCAGTTCGAGCTTGTTGAAGATGAACGGCTTGAACAGCTCGAGCGCCATCTTCTTCGGCAGGCCGCACTGGTGCAGCTTCAACTGCGGGCCGACCACGATCACCGAGCGGCCGGAGTAGTCGACGCGCTTGCCGAGCAGGTTCTGGCGA
>DASTTC010000362.1:0-11824 GCA_035760345.1 Burkholderiales bacterium
GCCCCACCATGGATCTGACACACCACACGCCGCCCCAGCAGTTTGGCAACCATCGAGTAGACAAGGTCCCGCCAATAGGCTTTCGGCTCAAGTGAAACGTTGAGGTGAACGACTCCGGCCCCGGTGCGCAGCAAGAGCACCGCCAGGCGCACAGGACTGAAACAAATCCGCCTCAGTTTCTGCAGCGCGCTCTCCTGGCGCCCCTCGCTGCCAACCTGAAAATGCAGCAACTCGTAATCCTGCGCGAGTTCGGATGCAAAAAGTATCCGTACGTGGGTCGACACGCCGCTCACGGCCTCGAGAGAGGGGCTGAGCAGAACGATCTTGATGTGTCCGGAGCCTGCGAGTTCACGCCTGGGCATAGTGGCGATGCCAGATTTCGAGGTTGAGGAGCGTCCACAGGAGCTTTTCGCTGTTCTGCCTGCCGCTCCAGTGCGCGGTGAGAATGCCGTCCAGGACCCCGGGATCGTAGTAGGAGCGGGTGAGGGACGCCGGGCCTTGCAGGTGGCTGGCCAGGAATTCGCGCATCGGCCCGCGGAACCAGTCGCCGACCGGCACGCGAAATCCCACTTTCGGCTGCGTGAGGGTGCTTGCCGGCAGAATATCCCGTGCCGCCGCGCGCAGGATCCACTTGGTGGTGCGGCCCCGTACTCGGTAGCGATCCGGCAGGGACGATACGAATGCGGCCAGCGGGTGGTCGAGGAAGGGCACGCGCGCCTCGATCGAGGCCGCCATGCTCATGCGGTCCGCGCGCTCGAGCAGGTTGTCGGGCAGCCAGCTGGTCTGGTCGAAGTACAGCATGCGCCGCAGGGAACTGCTGCCCGGATCGGCGTCGAATGGCGTCGACCCGGCGGCGGCGGGCGCAGAGCGCATCACCGCCAGCCGGTCGCGCTCGGCGACGCACAGCGCGCCGAACCAGCGCACGTAGCGCTCGCGCCAGTCCTCGATGTTCAGGTTCGCCACCGCCGTCTTGAGGCGGCGGAATCCATAGGGCAAGGCCTGCGCCAGCGGCGCGACCAGGCGATGGCGCAGGCACGCCGGCAGCCGCTGGTAGTACGGGGCAAAGCGCTCCGCCACGTGCTTCGGATAGCCGCCGAGGATCTCGTCGCCGCCTTCGCCCGTCAGCACCATCTTCACGCTGCGCGAGGCTTCGCGGGCGAGCAGGTACATCGGGATGTCGGACGGCTCCGACACCGGGGCATCGCGAAACGCCACCAGCGCCGGCAGCCGGTCCATGAGGTCGCGCTCGGTGACCGTGATCTCATGGTGCGTGGTGCCGAAGTGCCGCGCCACCCGCGCGGCGTTGCCCAGCTCGCTGTATTTCGCGTCGCCGAAGCCGACCGAGAACGTATTGACCCGCGAGCTGTGGCGGCTCATCAGCGCCACGATCATCGAGGAGTCCAGGCCGCCCGACAGGAAGGCGCCGAACGGCACGTCGCTCACCATCTGCAGGCTGACCGCCTCGTCCAGCCGCGACAGGAACGCGCCGGCGACGTCGGCCGGCAGCCGGGCAGGGTCGACCGCGCCGCGATCCGGCGCCGACCAGTAGCGCGACTCGGTGAGCGTGCCGCGCTCCCAGACGGCCCGGGTGCCGGGCTGCAGCTTGCGGATGCCGCCGATCAGGGTTTGCGGTCCCGGCACGTAGCGATAGGCGAGGTAATCCCACACCGCCGCCGGGTCCACCGCGCGCTTCACGCCGGGTACGCGCAGCAGCGCCTTGATCTCCGAGGCGAAGCAAAGCCCGTTCGCGCCTTCGTGCAGGAACAGGGGTTTCTCGCCGAAGCGGTCCCGCGCCAGCAGCAGGCGCTCCTTGCCGGCATCCCAGATCGCGAAGGCGAAACTGCCCCGCAGGTGATCGACCACGTCGCATTGCCAGTGCTGGTAGGCGCGCAGCAGCACTTCGGTGTCGGAATCGCGCGCGAAACGGTAGCCGAGCCCGCTCAGTTCCTCGCGCAACTGGCGAAAGTTGTAGATTTCCCCGTTGAAGGTCACCGCCAGGCCGGCGGCGTCGTCGCGCATCGGCTGGCGCGCGCCATTCGGGTCGATGATCGCCAGGCGCCGGTGCCCGAGAAACACGTCGTGGCCCGTGCCATGGCTGCGAAACTGCGCGATGCCCGAATCGTCCGGCCCGCGATGGGCGAGGGCGAGCAGCATGGACTCGAGCGTGCCCCGGCTGAGCGGGCCCTCTGGTCTGGCGATCCATCCGGCGATGCCGCACATGATTAATCCGCGCGGTGCGGGCCGAGGACGAGAACGGCGGGACGCTTCACGCTACGTGGCGTGCCGGCGAGCGCTGCACGCGCGCGCCGGCCGCATACCATTCGATCGCCCGCGCCAGCCCCTCACGCAACCGCCACTGCGGCCGGTAGCCGAGCAGGCGCATCGCCTTGCCGATGTCGGCTTGCGACAGCGGCACATCGCCCGAGCGGAAGTCGCGTTGCTCGGGCCGGCTGTCGCGCAAGTGCGGATAGCGCGGCGCGAGCAGCTCGCGCAGCGTCGTGTGGAGCTGGGTCAGCGTGGTCATCTCGCCCAACGCGATGTTGTAGACCTGGTTCACGGCCGCCGG
This sequence comes from Burkholderiales bacterium, assembly GCA_035760345.1. Lineage (GTDB taxonomy): Bacteria > Pseudomonadota > Gammaproteobacteria > Burkholderiales > SG8-39 > JAABQT01. The sequence goes on from DASTTC010000362.1 coordinate 2,567, forward strand.
GTCGTCCACGGTTGCCGCGCGCAGGTTCGCCTGCACGACATTGGCGACGTAGCAGAAATCGCGCGCCGTGCGGCCGTCGCCGTTGATGTGCACCGGCTCGCCGCGGATCATGCGCGCCACCCACTGCGGAATCACGGCGGCATACGCGCCCTGCGGGTCCTGCCGCGGGCCGAACACGTTGAAGTAGCGCAGGCCGATCGAGGCCGCGCCGTAGCAGCGCGCGAACAGCTCGGCGTACAGCTCGTCGACGTACTTGGTCAGCCCATAGGGCGAAAGGGGTCGGCCGATGTGCGGCTCCTGCTGGGGCAATCCGGGGTGGTCGCCGTACGTCGCGCTCGAACTGGCGTACACGAATCTGGACACGCCGGCGTCGCGCGCCGCCAGCCGCAGGTTGAGGAATCCCGTGACATTGCTGGCGTGGTAGGCGAGCGGGTCCACGATCGACTGCGGCACGCTGCCCAGCGCCGCCTGGTGCAGCACGTAGCGCACCGACCGGCAAGCCTCGCGGCACTCGCTCAGCGCGCGAATGTCGCCTTCGATGAACTGCAGCCGAGCCCACCGCGCGCGGCCGACGGCGCGCTCGACTTCGGCGAGATTGTCCCGGCTGCCGGTGGCGAAGTTGTCGAACCCGATCACCCGCTGGTCGAGTTCGAGCAGGGCTTCGAGCAGGTTCGAGCCGATGAATCCCGCCGCACCCGTGACCAGCCAGGTGCCCGGATTCGCGATGATGCGGGCGCGCAGCGCCTCGTCGGTAGGCATGGGTGCATGTTGCGCCGGCGCCGTGGCGCGCTTGCCGGCGCCTATGGATCCGTACGGACCCGGTCAGTGCGCCAGTTCCGCTCCCGGACGCAGCCGCTCGCCGGAGAGCTCCAGGAACAGCCGTTCATAGCGGTCCACCATGGTGGCCTCCGAAAACAGCGCTTCCACCACCCGGCGGGCGTTCCCGCCCATGCGCTCGCAGGCGCTGCGCTGCGCAAGCGTTGCCAGGGCGGCGGCGAAGGCCTCGGTATCGCCGACCGCAAACAGGATGCCGTTGTGGCCCCCGGAGATCATCTCGGCGGCGCCGCCGACCTCGGCATGCACCACCGGCTTGCCCATCGCCATCGCCTCGAGCGCCGCCAGGGAGAAGGCCTCGGTGCGGCTGCACAGGGCCATCACGTCGCAGGCCGCGATGTGCGGCCGGACGTCCTGCTGGATCCCCGCGATGACCACGTCCTGCGCGACCCCGCGCGCGCGCGATCGGGCCTCGACCGCGGAGCGCAGCGGGCCGTCGCCGACGAACAGCGCCTTGGCGGGCATGCCCCGGGCGCGCAGCAGCGCGATCGCGTCCACCAGCTGCAGCGGATTCTTCTCCGGGCGCAGCACCGCCGTCAGGCCGATCACGTAGTCGCTGGCGCGAAATCCGAGCGCCGCGCGCATCCTGCCGCCGGCACCGGCGTCGCGCGCGCTGCTGAACGCCTCCGTGTCCACGCCGTTGTGGATCACCTCGTTGCGCCGCGAGAACACGCCGCGACGCCGCCAGTACCGGCGCTGGCTTTCGCAGACGAAGACCGCGCAGTCGGCGCCCCAGAACAACGGGCGGTACGCCGCCATCTGCAGTTGCTCCTTCAGCCCGAGCAGCCGGGTCGAATGGTAGGTGACGATCAGGGGCACGCGCCGGCGCGCCAGGCGCATCGCCCATGCGGCGTACATCAGCGCATACGGATTCGCCGCCACGATCGCGGCTGGCTCGAGGTGGCCGAGGTGGGTGGCAAAGCGCTGCAGCGCGGCCCAATCGAAGTAGCGCGCCGCACCGAGGCATTGCACCGTGCCGCTGCCGCGCAACCGGATCCGCTCCAATTGGTCTGCGCCGCTCTTGACGTAGACCGCATGGCACTCGTGCCGGCGCTCCGCCAGGCGGTTCATCAGCGCGATCGAATGGCGCTCGGCGCCACCGTGCGACAGCGAGCCGGTCACGAACAGGGCGCGCGTCATGGCGCTCGCTCGGGCGCCCGGGCGGGGCTGCGCACGGCCGCGAGCCAGATGCGGCCCAAGCCGGACCCCGCAACCATCGCGACATACGCCGACGCCAGGGTCGCTCCGCCGATCAGCATGGGGAGCAGCGTCCCGCTCGCAGTGAAGGCGCGCGCCGCCACCCCCCAGGCGAGCGACGCCGCCAGAGCGGCGAACAGCGCGAGCAATGACAGCGTCCTCCAGTCCTGCAGCTGCCGGATGCGCACGCCGGTGAGCCGCGCGATGCGCAGCAGGGTGGCGATGCGGTCGAGATAGATCACGACCACGCCCCCCATCGCCGCCCCCGCGAGGCCGAACTGCACGGCCCCGGTCCAGCTGAGCGCCACGGCGAGCAGCAGCGCGAGCGCGTTCACGCCCATCACAAACACCGCCTGCCGCATCAGCATCATGATTCCCGAGACCTCGATCACCAGGGCGGCAATGCCGATGATGTAGACGCGCATGACCGGGGCGGCATCCAGGTAGGCCGCCGTGTAGACGAGCGTGACGAGGTCCTCGGCAAACACGAACGCGAAGGCGAACAGCGGCAACACGATCGCGCCGACCATGATATTGCCGCGGCTGTTCAACGCGAGCATGCCGGCGATGTCGCCTGCGGCCTGGCGGCGGCTCATCACCGGCAGGAAGGCGAAATTGACCGACTGGCGGCACAGGTTCATCAGCGGCCCGAGCACTGCGGCGATCGAGAACGCCGCGAACATCCCCAGCGGAAACAGCGCCGCCACCACCCATTGATCCGCCTGGTAGCGCAAGCCGTACAGCGCCCCCGCCGCCCCCAGCGGCACCGCATAGATCAATTGATCCGCCAATACGCGCCATCGAAGGACCGGTCCGCGCAAGCCGTGCGCCCGGGCGATGTACACCAGCAGCAGCGCGGCCTTGAACGCCACGAACGCGAGCAGCACCAGCAGCACGGGCGCCAGTTCGCGCGTGAGGACCGCAACCAGGCACAGCAGCGCGGCACGCAATACGGAAAGGCCGACCGTCGCGTTGGCCTGCCACGTCACGCGCTCCTCTGCCGCGGGCAGCAGGTCGAGGAGCGACGCGACGACCCACAGCAGAATGAATGCGGGCACGACAGCGCCGTGACGTGCCAGTTCAGCCAGCTTCGCGGGCAGCCAGGGATTCCAGGTGCTGACGGCCCATGCGCAGACCAGCCCGGCGACGACCAGAAACGCCAGCGTCTGATTCACGTACAGGCGTTTGGCTGCCGCGTCCGAGCGCGGCAGGAAGTAGTACAGGCTCGCCGGCATCGCCAGTGTCGCTACCGCCAGGACCGTCCCCGCCATCAGCCACAGCAGCCGGTACTCGCCGAACGCGTCGGCATCGAGGGTGCGCACCAGCAGTACCGGCACGAGGAACTGCAGGGCGAAGTCGAATGTGTTGGCAGCGCCCAAGGTCAGGGCGCGCTGCCCGAGCCTTTGCGCGCCCGCCGGCGGGAGGCCGCCCGACCCGATCGGCGCCTCGGCAGCGTTCACCTTGCCCGCCGCTTGCGCATCTGGCCGTACATCATGCCGATCGCCAGCCACAGCAGCGCCTGTTCGGGGCGCGGCAACAGGCTGCCGTCGGTGATGCTGGAGACAAGGAATCCGAGCAGGCCGGCCGCCGCGCCCTGGAAGAACCCGCGCAGCGCGGGGTCCACGGCAGGATCGGCGCCCAGCTTCCAGAATTGCCTGCAGACATGAGCGTAAAAGGCGCACAGCAGGAGCAGCCCGAGCGCGCCCATGTCCAGGAGCGCCTGCAGGTAGGCGTTGTGCGGGTGCGTGGTGAGCAGCACGTTCGCTCCGCCCCCCACCCGCATCGGCTCCGACCACAGGATCGAGCCCAGGCCGCTGCCGTAGACCGGACTGCGCATGACCTCGGGCAGCAGCGGCAGCCAGAGCCAATCGATGCGCCCGGCGCTGATGGCATCGAGCCCCTGGCCTTCGCCGCTCGCGAGGCGTTCGTAGACCGCGGCGGGAAGCGCGAACAGCGCGATCGAGGCCGCGAGCCCGAACAGCACCAGCGTTTTCACGCTGCGCCGCCAGAACAGGAACAGCAGGTTGACGAGGAGGAAGGCGCCGAAGGCGCCGCGCGAGAAAGTCAGCACCAGCGCCGTGACCATCAACGCCATCGATGCCACGAGCGCCAGCTTCAATCCGGCGTTCTTCGCCTGGGCCCAGGTGAACAGCAACAGCGCGTAGGCGATCGCGTAGAAGCGGCCCTGTTCGTTGGCGTGCATGCCCAGCGTCGACAGGAACTCACGCGAATCGCTGCCGGCCAGCTGGTGCAGCGCGATGCCGGACTGGGCGACGTACGCGAGCACGCTCAGGCCGACGGCGCAGGTCGAGATCAGCATCGGCAGCAGGAACTTTTCCGGCTGCGCCGAACCCGACACGGCCGCGCCGACCAGCAGCGCGAACAGCACCAGCAACAGGGGCTTGGCCACCATCTCGAGGACGTATCCGGCAACGTCCTGGAACGCCACCAGGCCGTAGGCATGGAACGCGGGCACGATCTCGTCGACGCGCTGCGCGCCGAGCGCCCCGGCGGCCAGGATCGGCGCGACGTACAGCCAGAGCAACGGCTGCGGCAGAAAACGGCGCAGGCCGCTGTCGGACAGCCCGCGCAGCAGGCAGGAGCCGAGCGTGCCGAGCAGCAACAGGTTGAGCGGATTGAGGCCCGTGATGCCGAGCATGGCGCTAGGTAGCAGCGGGCTGGTCGAGAGCGGCATCATCAGGATCAGCAGCACGACACCGATGCGAAAGTCGTACAGGATGAACGCGCAGCCGATCAGGGACACGCACAGGATCAAGGCGTTCACGCCCGCCACCGCGACGACGGCGCCCCAGAACACGCCCAGCAGGACGATGCCCGCCAGCCCGGGGAAGGCCGGTCGCGCCTGGGCGGCGGCCATTGCGCTCAGCCTGATCCGGTCAGATGACGTTGAACACCGTGCCGACGACACTGGTGCCCGTATCGCTCAGCACCCGGATGGTGGTGGCGGTGGCGGCGATGCTGGTGTGGTTCTTGCGCGCCAGCACGATCGCGCTGCCGGCGCGGAACGCCAGGCTCTGCGCGTCGGCATACAGGCTCGCCGGCGGTGTGTCGAACAGCACGACGTCGAACTCGTTGCGCAGCTCGTCCAGCAGCGTGGTCAGCACCGGCCGCAGCAGCAGCTCCTGCGGGTTGGGCGGACAGGCGCCCGCCGGCAGCAGCGACAACGTGCCGAACTGCGGCAGCGGCACCACCGCGCTGTGGTCGGCGCGGCCCGACAGGACCGAGGACAGGCCGACGCGGTCGGGAACGTCGAAAATGCGGTGCTGCCGCGGTTTGCGCAGGTCAGCGTCGATCAGGATCGTGCGCTGGCCGAGTTGGGAGAACACGACCGCCAGGTTGGCGGCCACGTAGCTGCGCCCTTCGCCGGCGCCCGGGCTGACGATGGCCAGCATGCGATGCCTGACCCTGGCGTTGGCCCAGCGGATCAGCAGCTGCGTGCGCAACGCCCGCAGCTCCTCGGCGCGCGGGTGGAACGGCTCGGAGGCGGCGACCAGCTCGCGGCTGATGTTGCCGCTGCCGGGCAGCAAGTGCAGCAGTCCGTATTGCCTGGCGATGGCGTCGCGCAGATCGTCCCGCGTGATGAGCCGCAGCTGCAGCGCGGCCTCGCCGAAGCGGATGCCGCGGGCGCGCTGGATGGCGAGTATCGGATCGATGTCGCGGGCGCTGATCTTGCCGTCCGCGACCAGGACGTTGCCGAGCCTGCCGTCCTGGCGCGCGACCAGGCGGCCGACACCTTCGATCGGCAGGACGTTGTCGGAGTTGCTCATGGATTGTCCTCAGCCGGGATTGGGGAGTGCGCGGGTGCCCGACCCCGATTGGCCGAGTAGCCGGTGGGCGGGCTTCCAGGGTTTGAGCTCGCCGAGCAACGGCACATCCCAGGCGTTCTGCAGGTCGTCCTGCGAACGCACGCGCCGGTCTGCCACCTCCAGCAGCAGGACGATGCCGATGCCGAGCATCATGCCGACCACGGCCGCCAGGGCGAGATTCAGGTCCATGCGCGGGCTGGCGGGCCGGTCGGGCGCGACCGCCGGGCTGAGCACGGTGACGCTGGTCTGATTGACGCGGCTGTCCACCTGGCTCGCGACGGAGCGCTGCAACGCGACGTCATACGCGCGTTCCGCCGATTCCACGTTGCGCCTGAGCACCGTGAGCTCGTTGCGGCTTTGCTTCAGGCCGAGCAGACGCTTCCTCTGCGTCTCCATCGCCAGCGCCAGGGATGCTTCCCGGTCGCGGCTCTGGCGCGCCGAGCTGCCGACGCTGGCCACCACTTTCGCCATCTCGGCATCGAGCTTCTCGCGCAGGCCCTGGTTCTCGGAAGCCTGCCGCTGGAACTCCGGATGATTGCGCCCGTACTGCGTCGACATTTGCCGTAGCTTGGTTTCCCCGAGCAGCAGCTCGCCCTTGAGCCGCTGGATGAACGGGTTGTCGAGCACGTCCGGCAGCCGGTCGGGCGAAGCGCCCTGGCGCACGGCGTTGCGGGCCTGCTGCTCCCGGCTGTCCCACTGGGAGCTGCGCTCCTGCGCCCGGACCGATTCGTCCGACAGGGCCTGCAGCCGGGTGCTTTCGACATCCAGGCGCTCGTCGGCCGAAACGATCCCCCGCTGCTGGTAGTTTTCGGTGAGCTTGGCCTGGGCCTGCTCGAGGGCGACGCGCAGGCGCTTGAGCTGATCGTCGAACCACGTCGCCGCTTCGCGGGCCGGCTCGACGTGCAACTCCAGCAGCGTGCCGATATAGGCCCCGGCGAAGGCATTGGCAATGCGCGCGGCGGCCGCTGCATCGGGCGAGGCGTAGCTCACCCGGATGACGTTGCTCTGCGAGGTCTCCACTTTCAGCTTCTTCAGCACCGCATCGACGACGCGATCCTCGAGCGGCGCGGCGCCGTGCGCCTCGTCGCCCAGGATCCCGCGCACCGCCGGCTCTTCGGCCAGTTTCAGGTCCTGCACCACCTTGCGCGCCACTTTCTTGCTGGTGATGATGTCTTTCTGCGTTTCGAGGAAGGCCAGCCTTTCCTGGGGGAGGATGAGCGGGCGCTGGGAGCTGCTCAGCGATTGCTCGTTCCTCGCGTCCATCAGCAGCGCCACCGCCGCCTTGTAGGTCTTGGGCAGCATCAGGCTGGTGCCTGCGGCGGCCAGCAGGGTGGCGGCCAGGACCAGCAGGAATACACCGAAGCGTGCGCGCAGCGCGCGCAGGAACTGTTGCAGGGTCACAAGGGGCGCCGGCTAGAACAGGCTCTCGCGCACGAAGACGATGTCATCGGGCTGCACCGGGTCCGTGAGCTTGGCCTGGAGTTTCGTGAAGTGGCCGTTGGGCAGGCGCCGGTGAACGCCGATGCCGCGCTCGGTCGCGCGCAGCGTGAGCCCGCCGCCCAGCGCCAGCGCCTGCATCACGATCATGTTCGGCTCCAGCCGGTAGGCGCCGGCGCGCTGCACCTCGCCGTAGATGTAGAACACCGGCGCGCGCTCGACGTAAATGGTGTCGCCGTTCTCCATCTCGATGTTGGTCGCGGGGTCGCCGTGGAAGATCGCCGGCACGTCGATTTCCCGCGTGATCGCCTTGCCGTCGCGGTGCGTCAGTACCGTCACCCTGTCGGCGCCGGTGGCGCTGATGCCGCCCGCCAGCGTCAGGATGTCGGTCAGGCGTGCGCCGGTGCTTTCCAGCACGTAGTTGCCGGGGCGCTGCAGCTGACCGAGCACATGCACCTGCCTGCTGCGCACCTGTTGGATGGAAACGGCCACCTGCGGCTTGACCATGAAGCCGCCGCGGCGCAGTTGCTCGGCGATGCGGCTTCCCGCCTGCGCCGGCGTCAACCCGCCCAGTTCGACCTCGCCCACCAGCGGGAACACGATGGTGCCCCTGGGGGAGACGCGTGCCTCGGTCGTCAGGTCCGGATTCTGGAATACCGTCACGCGCACGCTGTCGCCCGCGCCGAGCGCCTCGTTGGTGCGGGAGGCATCGCGTGTCTGGGACATCGCCGGCGTCGCGGCGAGGAGCGCTGAGATCAGGATCCACGCCAGATGGCGCACTGCAGGGGCGGACGTGGTGCGGAACTGCGGCAGGGTTTGCATGGTGGACCTCGTTGCCGACCAGCATAGGCGCGCCACGTGCAGCGGGTAATTCCGGACTGGGTCCGGTCGGACTAATGGAGCCGGCGGCGGTGCGGCGGCGCGGCCTAGAACGCCAGGCGCGCGGTGAGGCTCGCCACGTCGGCCTCGTAGTCACCGAATTCGGCGGTCGAGGTGCGCGTTTCGCGCTGTAGTGCCAATACAAGCCTGAGCACGCGCATGGGCTGGAAGCTGAAGGCCAGCGCCACGTTGCGTACCTTGTCGGTACGGGGCGGCAGCGTGCCGAGCACGAGTCTCGGATCGCCCAGGTACTCCCATTCGCTCAGGGCGAGGAAGCCCGACACGCTCAACTTGTCCGTCAACCGGTACACCGGGCGCAACGCGATGCCCTGGTTGAGCACGAAGCCGATGTTGACGCCGGCGTTGATTTCGTCCGGCGCACCGATGTCCCGTTGTGCCGTGGCGAGCAAAGTGAACTTGCCGGTGGGCTGCCACTCGTACGCAACGTGAAAGATGCCGGTCTGATAGTCGCGCTCCGGCAACTGCGCATAGCTGCGCCTGACCCTGCCGGCGCTCGCGATCAGGTGCGAGCGGCCCGACAGCGTCCAGTCGGTGACCAGCCTGACGCGGGTCTGCCGGTAGGAGTTGTCGATCAGGCCGGCGCCCTCCGGCTGCAGGTTGGGCAGGCTGGCGTCCTGCGCCTGCAGCGCGAGGCCGATCTGGTTCCCGGCCCGCGAGATCCGGCTCACTTCGAAACCGACGCTATCGCGCGTCATGTCGTTTACTGCAAATGCGGCAAACTCGTTTTCTTGTTCCAGCCGGTCCACCTCGCCGCGCAGCCGCCAACGCGGCGTCAGCAGGTAGGCGGCATCCAGGAATGTCTTGCGCGTGCGCAGGGCGTTGGGCGTGCCGAGCGGCACGCCTTCCTGGACGTTGGCGAGCGACGCCAGGGCGCGGTCGGTGGTGGCGCCGATGCGGCCGTTGAAGTCGTTGCCCGCCTGCCAATGCCAGGCGGCACGACCGTGAACCTCCGTGTAATCGAGGACGGTGAACTGGTCGTAGCGGTTGTCGTTGACCCACGCGCCGCCCACGAAGCGCTGCCTGCCCGTCGGCACGTCGAAATTCAGCCCGGCGGCAGTCGTCG
>DASTTC010000363.1:0-4795 GCA_035760345.1 Burkholderiales bacterium
GCTGCTGCCGAAGGATCCGCTCGAGCGCGCGCAAGTGCGCGAGATCGTGGTGTTCGTCGAGCTGCACCTGGAGCTGGTGGTGCGGCGACTGTACGGGGGGCTGTTCTTCGGCGGCAGCTTCTCGGACGAGACCAAGCAGCAGGTGGACAAGGGCGTGGCGAAAGGCGTGCGCGCGCTCAAGGCGGTGGCGAAGTTTGACCCGTACATCGCGGGCAAGGAGCTGACCATCGCCGACTGCGCCGCGTTCGTGCACCTGCCGCTCGTCACGCTGGTGACCAAGCAGGCGTTCGGGCGCGATTATCTCGAGGATATCCCGCAGGTGAAGCCCTACCTCAAGATGCTGGGCGAGCGTCCCGCATTCGCCAAGGTGAACGAGGATCGCAAGGCGGCGTCCGCCGCCGCCCGCAAGTGAGCGACTTCAACGAATACCTGCGCTTCGTGGTCACGCTGACCGCGGTCGTCGACCCGTTCCTCGCCGTCCCGTTCTTCCTCACCTTCACCGCCCGTTACGACGAAGGGGCGCGGCGCGCCCTGGCGCGCACCGTCGCGCTGACGGTGTTCTTCGTCCTGGCGGTGGCGGCGTTCGTGGGCGAGGCGCTGCTCGAGCTGATCGGCGCCAGCCTGCCGGCGTTTCGCGTCGGCGGCGGCCTGGTGCTGCTGTTGATGGCGCTCGCCATGCTGAACGCGCAGGCCGGAGGCTTGCGCCAGTCGAAGGCGGAAGCAGAAGAGCTGGAGGCGGGCGAAGCAAGCGGCGTGGTGCCGCTCGCCATCCCGCTGCTGGCCGGACCCGGTGCCATCAGCACCTCGATCATCGCAGCCGAAGGCGGTGGGCTCGCGCACCAGGCGACGATCGTGCTGTGCATCGGCGTGGTGTGCCTGGTGGCGTGGCTCACGCTGCGCGCGGCGCACCGAGTGGCGAATCGCATGGGCACCACGGGGCTGAACGTGGCGACGCGGATCCTGGGGTTGCTGCTCGCGGCCATGGCGGTGCAGACCATGGCGGACGGGATGAAGCAGTTGTTTCCGGGGCTCGCCTAGGACGGCGGGCGGTACGCGAGGAGCTCGAAGACCTCGTCGGCCGAGAGCGCCGGCGATACGCCATCGGCCGTCCAGATCCGCTGCTCCTGCCGCACGATGCGCTTCACGTCCGGCGCGTACCACGCGGTCATCTCGAAGCGGCCCGCAAAGGCGTTGCGCCCGCCGATCGGAGCGCTCCGCCGGCCCGCGACACGGACGCGCAGCGCCTTGAAGGTCCCCGCCGGGACCGTGACTTGCTCCCAGCCGTGGATCTCAGCCGACGTCGTCCATCCCGGCAGTCCTGCCGCGCCCACGGGATAGCCCTCGATCTGCGGGACGCTGCCGGGCGGCTTGCCGCCGTTGGCCGCGACCAGGTAGGGCGCGGGCTCGACCACCGACATGCTGGAGCTCAACGCGGTCTCGACAAAGCGCACTTCGCGGGCATTCACCACGCGTCGCAGGTCCTTGGCGCCCGAGGCGGTGACCGCTTCCTCGACCAGCGCGCCGTCGACGCGAACCGCGCGCACCGTGACTTCGATCTGCCGTCTCGACCAGATGCGCTCCAGGAAGCTGTACGTCCACACGGTGCCCGCGGCGGGCATCCCGGGCGCGCCTGCAGCGGCGGAAGCGCTGGCCGGCGCCGCAGGCGGCTTGGCGAGCGCGGCCAGCAGTGCCTTGCCGCGCGCCGCGGCCTCCGGCACCCACTCGGCCGGCACGGCAAACAGGTTCGCCGCCGCATCCGCGGGCGATGCCGTAGCCACGCCCACCAAGCGCGCTTCCTCGTCGAACACGCCCGCGCCGAGCAGGCCCGGCGACTCCGCCACGGTGGTGTGGATGCGCGCCTTGGCCGAACCGGCGTCCGGCAGCGCCGAAACCAGCCCCTCGCCTATCGATTGCTGGTTGCTGCGGACGAAGCCGACCACGTAGACGCGCTGTCCGGTGCGCAACGTGCGGGCGCTGCCCAATGCCGGCGCCGCTGCCGCGAGACCCGGCACGTCCAGCTGGCAAAGGTCGCGCTCCACGTCCGGTGCCTCGAGCTTGGCGTCGTAGATCGTGTTACCGCGGCGCAGCTGCACCTGGTGCGCGCGCACCAGTACGTGGCAGCTCGTCAGCAGTTTGCCGGGCGCGATGACGACCCCGCTCGCGCTCGCCAGCGGCCTTTCCTCGGCGTCGTAGGCACGCACCGACCAGACGGCCGGCGCGACCCGCTCGAAGATCTGATCCGGCGGCAGCGCATGCCCGATACCGCTGAGACCGAGAAGCGCGAGGGGCGGCAGCAGGGTGCGCGCGATCGAAGACATCGACTCAGCTCCCCCCTTGCGCAAACTTGACGAGCTCGACCAGATCGTTGCCGACCGGCTGGCCGCGCTGGCTGAGCGCGCCGCTGTAGGTCTGGTGCTCGATGCGCACGACCCTCATGACATCGGGCGCGTACCAGAGCGACATCCTGAACCGGCCGGTGTGCGAGCTGTTGGTAAACGCATCCCGCTCGCGCTGTCCGGAAACCTCGACCCGCAGGGCCTTGTAGCTCCCGGCCGGCACCGATACGGATTCCCAGCCTTGTACCTGCGAACTTACCCGCCAACCGGGGAACCCCGTTGGGCCGATCGGGTAGCCCGAGCCGCCGCCGATGAAATCGGGCGCCTTGCCCTCGCGTGCCGCGACGAGATATGGCGCGAACTCGACCAGCAGGGTCTCGCCGCGCATCACGTGCTCGTAGAAACGCGTCTCGCGCGTATCCACGGCGCGACGCGCGTCCCTGGATCCCGAGCTGACGGCTTCCTCGACCGTCGCGCCTTCCACGCGCAATACGCTGACCGTCACTTCCCCCAGCTGCTTGCCGAAATGGCGATCGGAAAACGCGTACACCCAGCGCGTGCCGGCACCGGGAAGTCCGGGTGCGGGGAGCGAGCTCGCCGGCGTGCCCGGCCGCGCGGCCGCGGATGCGGCTGCCGTGCGGCCCCCGATCGCGATGCCGGGCAGCAGACCTGCGAGATCCTTGAGCTGGACTGGTCCGGCGCCGCCGGTGGGGCCGAGTTCCTGTTCCGAGAGCAACGCGAACCGGATCGGCGGATCCGCGGCCAGGTCCTTGACGCGTCCGTTGGCGTCCCACACGACCTGGTAAGTGCCGTGCGTCGTATGCCAGTACTTCCACTGCGGCGCATCTGTGGAGGGCGTCGCGTGCGCCGGGGGATACCCGAGCGACACGATGACCTGTTCCTTGGTCATGCCGACGGCCACCTGGCCGGACTCGATCGTCTCGCGCACGGCAGCCGGCCAGGCCGCGATGCGCTTCTTGGGATCGTCGGCAACGACCATCATCTGCGTCCAGGCGCGCAGGCCGAGCTTGCGGCCGTAATCGAGCCCCAGGAACATGCGACGGCCGCCGATGTCCACGCTGACGCGGTTGTCGCCGTACTCGACGATGCGCACCGGCGTGCCCGCGGGAATCTTGGGCAGCGAAGACCAGTTGGCGTCGCTGATCCAGTCGCCGTCGTAATGGAAGTTGCAGCAGGTGTATCCGTCGGACTGGGCGGTCGCGGCGAACGGGCACGCGAGTCCCGCAAGGAACGCGATCGCCGCGCATACACGTGCCGATAGCAACTGCACCGCCATCCTCCCTGCGTCCGTCGTCCGCGAACGTTGGCCGATTGTAGCCTAGCGCCCCTCCATCCAGTCCGCCGCGTCCTGCCACAGACTTTCACGGAACCGTTCGCGGAAGAACCCGAAATGCCCGATCGGCCCGCCGTGCTGTGCCGGTTCGACGTCGATCCGCTTGCGCGGCGCGTTGGGATAGAACCCGAGGAAGGCTTCGACCGCGGCCGGCGGGGCATAGGCATCGTCGCCGATCGCATAGGCGCGAATCGGCGCGGTGAACCGGGCGTACGCTCCCTCGGCGCCCAAAGCGCCCACGAGGTATCCCGGATGCCGGCACCAGCTCGCCCACTCGCGCGCCACGCCCGCCGGCAGGTCCTCGCCCTGGCCCAGGTATCTGGCGGGCAGATAGCCCGCGACACGCGACACGCCGGGCAGCACGACGTGCGTGACGAGCCACATGCCCGCGCGCCCAGCGCCGCGCCAGTGCTTCCAGTAGCCGCTCTGCGAGCCGACGGTCATCGCTGCGACGTAGCGCTCATTGCCCGGCACGAGTCCGAAGGCCTGGCCGCCGAAGCTGTGGCCCACCCCGATCACGCGCGCGCCGTGCGAGGCGCGCGCAAGGTAATCGAGCGCGCCAGCGATGTCCTGCTCGGCCCAGTCACGCATGCGGGCCTGAAAGCCGCGGAGCCGAGCCGGGCGCGAACGCCCGATGCCCCGGTAATCGAAGGTGAGGGCGGCAAACCCGCGTGTCGCCAGGTAGTCCGCGAACTTGCCGTAGAACTCCTGTTTCACGCCAGCCGCCGCCTGAAACAGCACCGCGCGGCGATTCGGCGCCTTCGGCCGGTACAGCGTGCCCGCGAGCCGGTAGCCGTCGCGCGCCGGGAATTCGACCGCCGTGCCGCTCACTTCGGCACGGGACGCGGACGTCCGTCCGCGTCGATGGCCACATAGGTCAGGGTCGCCTCGGTCACCTTGACGATCTTCGCTTCGCTGCGGCCGCGCTCGGCGTACACCTCGACGTTGACCGTGATCGAGGTCGTCCCGATGCGCACCACGTCGGCGTACAGGGACAGGATGTCGCCGATCTGCACCGGCTGCTTGAACACGAACGAGTTCACCGACACCGTGGCCACGCGCCCGCGCGCCACGCGCCCGGCCACCGTGCCGCCGGCGACGTCCA
>DASTTC010000364.1:0-8255 GCA_035760345.1 Burkholderiales bacterium
AGCGGAAGATGGACCCCGTATACGGTCGCTTCCCGATTTACGAGCACTGCATGCCGTTCGACGTGTCCCGCGCCTACGACGAGGCGCGCGGCATCAAGCACCCTCGCATCTGGACCGCAAAACGCGACAGGCAGATGTGGAGATCGATCGCGTGAAGGCGCCGCTCGCCTGGCTAGGCGCAGCCCCGCCGCGGAGGAGGAGGGAGGAGGAAACCGCGGCGGGGCCTGCCTATCTTGAATTCAGCCGTGATTCAGCCGCGCGTCGGTGCACTCGGCCGCTGTGCGGCGCACCTGGCCGGTGAAGCGGGACAACTTCGCCGACACGACCGCGAAAAAGGTCGCGATCGCCTTGCCGATCATCCGCGCGCGCTCTGCGCGGGCGCGGTGCTCGATTTCCGACCATGCCACGTAGGACAGCGGCAGGCTCGTTCGGGCATTCATCCGCTGCTCGATTTGCTCGATTTCAAAGGCATTCACGGTTACGTCCTTTTGATCATGTCTACTGCGATGCAGCAAATATACGTCTTTGCGCCCATGTTTAGAATAGTGTTAATTCACAAAACTCCTTTGCGTATAATGCAAAGCCATGCGTGACGTTGTCCATGGCATGTTGGTGTTCACTAAGGTTGTGCAGGCCGGCAGCCTGTCGGCTGCCGCGCGCGAGCTCGGGGTGTCGACCGCCGTCGTGAGCCGGACGCTCGCGGCGCTGGAGGCTCGGCTCGGGGTGCGATTGGTCAACCGCACGACCCGCAGCCTGCACCTCACCGACGAGGGGGCCAGCTACTACGAGACCAGCCAGCGCATCCTGGCCGAGATCGACGAGGCCGATGCCGCGGTGACTTCGCGTCGCATCGAACCGCAGGGCGTGTTGAAGGTCGCCTTGCCCGCCTCGTTCGGCCACCAGCACATCGCGCCGCTCATCCCGCGCTTCGCCGAGCGCTATCCCAAGATCGAGCTGGCGCTCAGCCTCTCGGACCGCTCGATCAACCTGATCGAAGAGGGCTTCGACCTGGCGGTGCGCATCGCCGAGCTGAAGGATTCCTCCCTCGCCGCGCGCAAGCTCGCGCCCAACCGGCGCGTGGTGTGCGCAAGCCCGGCCTACCTGCGCGCGCACGGCGAGCCGAAAACGCCGCAGGACCTGACCCGCCACAACTGCCTGGTCGCCGCCTGGGAGCAGGGCTTCGCGATGACCTGGGAGTACAAGAACCCGGTCAACAAGCGCGGTGCCGTGCGCGTCTCGGGGCGCTATGCCTGCGACAACTGGGAGGTGCTGCGCGAGTGGGCGATCGCTGGCCTCGGCGTCGCGCTCAAATCCACCTGGGACGTGCGCCGGCAGCTCGAGGACGGCTCGCTCGTGGCGCTGCTCCCCGGCTACGACTTCGGCACGGATGTCGGCATCTACGCCGTGTACCCCCACCGCCGCCACCTGCCGGCCAAGACGCGCGTGTTCATTGATTTTCTCGCCGAGTCCTTCGGTCCGGAGCCGTACTGGGACAAGCCCGCGGGCGCGCAGCAAAGCGCAGCGCGAATCAATTCCCGTGAGACGGTCTAAGCCTGTGATAGAAAGTACTGCGCCATCCACGGAGACAGGTCGATGAACGCACCGATCGATTCCCGCAAGCTCGCCGAGGTTTCCCTCGACGACAAGTACACCCTGGAAAAGGGGCGCGTGTTCCTGACCGGGACGCAGGCGCTGATCCGGCTGCTTCTGCTGCAACGCGAGCGCGACCAGCGCGCCGGCCTCAATACCGCGGGCTACGTATCCGGCTATCGCGGCTCGCCCCTGGGGGGGCTCGACCAGTCGCTCTGGCGCGCGCAGCAGCATCTCCAATCGCACCATGTGAAGTTCCAGCCCGGGGTCAACGAGGACCTCGCGGCCACGGCGATTTGGGGCACGCAACAGCTCGGCATGTTTCCAGGGGCGAAGTACGACGGCGTGTTCGGCATGTGGTACGGCAAGGGCCCGGGCGTGGACCGCTGTGGCGACGTCTTCAAGCACGCGAACTCCGCGGGCACGTCCAAGAACGGCGGCGTGCTGGTGCTCGCGGGCGACGATCACGCGGCGAAATCCTCCACCCTCGCGCATCAGAGCGAGCACATCCTGAAGGCCTGTTGCATCCCCGTGCTCAATCCCGCGAACGTGCAGGACTATCTCGATTTCGGCCTGCACGGCTACGCCATGAGCCGCTACTCGGGCCTGTGGATCGGCTTCAAGTGCGTCACCGACGTGGTGGAATCCGGCGCCTCGGTGAGCGTGGATCCCGAGCGCGTGCACTCGAAGCTGCCCGCGGATTTCACCTTGCCGGAGGGCGGCCTCAACATTCGCTGGCCGGACGGTTTTCTCGAGCAGGAGGCGCGCCTGCTCGACTACAAGGTGTACGCCGCGCTCGCCTATGTGCGCGCGAACGGCCTGGACCGGATCGTGTGGGATTCGCCCAACGCGCGTTTCGGCATCGTCACCACGGGCAAGAGCTTCGGCGACACCATGCAGGCGCTCGCCGACCTGGGCATCGACGAGCGTGTGGCACGCGACATCGGCCTGCGCGTGTACAAGGTGGCGATGTCCTGGCCGCTCGAGCCGCAGGGTGCGCGGCGCTTCGCGCAGGGGCTGGAGGAGATCCTGGTGGTCGAGGAAAAGCGCCAGTTGATCGAGTATCAGATCAAGGAAGAACTGTATTCGTGGGACCCGGCCAAGCGCGCGCCGCGGGTCGTCGGCAAGTTCGACGACAACGGCGAATGGAGCCGCGCCGAGGGCCAGCCCGCGGGCACCTGGCTGCTGCCGGCGCACTACGAGCACAATCCTTCGATCGTGGCGCGCGCCATCGCCAAGCGGCTGCATAAGCTCGGGCTTGCGTCACGGCTCGGCGCGCAGTTCACGGAGCGCCTCGCGTTCCTCGATTTCAAGGACCAGGCGCTGGCCAAGCCGCGCGTCACGGCCATTCGCCAGCCCTACTTCTGTTCGGGTTGCCCGCACAACACGTCCACGCGTGTCCCCGAGGGCAGCCGCGCCACCGCCGGCATCGGCTGTCACTTCATGGCGGTGTGGATGGATCGCAGCACCGCCACCTTCACGCACATGGGCGCCGAGGGCACGCCCTGGATCGGACAGGCGCCGTTCACCACGGAAAAACACATCTTCGCCAACCTGGGCGACGGCACGTACTTCCATTCCGGGCTGATGGCGATCCGCGCCGCAGTGGCGGCCAAGGTCACCATGACCTACAAGATCCTCTACAACGACGCCGTGGCGATGACCGGCGGCCAGCACCACGACGGGCCGCTCGATCCGGCGATCATCTCGCGGCAGATCGCCGCCGAGGGCGTGAAGCCGATCGTGATCGTCACCGACGAGCCGGAGAAGTATCCGCGCGGCACCGACTGGGCGCCGGGCGTCACCATCCGGCACCGCGACCAGCTCGACGCCGTGCAGCGCGAGTTGCGCGAGCTACCGGGCGTCTCGGCGCTGATCTACGACCAGACCTGCGCCTCCGAGAAGCGCCGGCGCAGGAAGCGCAACGCCTACCCCGACCCGGCCAAGCGCGCGGTGATCAACGAGATGGTGTGCGAGGGCTGCGGCGACTGCAGCGCGAAGTCCAATTGCCTGTCGGTCGAGCCGCTGGAGACCGAGTTCGGCCGCAAGCGCACCATCAACCAGTCCACCTGCAACAAGGATTTTTCCTGCGTGAAGGGCTTCTGCCCAAGCTTCGTCACCGTGGAGGGCGGACAGCTGAGAAAAGGAAAACAGGGCGCGCGCGCCGGCGGCGAGGATTTCCCCGCGCTGCCCGAGGCGGTCCCCGCCACGCTGGACGAAGCCTGCGGCGTGCTGGTGACCGGCATCGGCGGCACGGGGGTGATCACCATCGGCCAGATTCTGGGCATGGCGGCGCACCTCGAAGGCAAGGGCGTGTCGGTGCTCGACATGTCGGGGCTCGCGCAGAAGTACGGCGCCGTGATGTCGCACGTGAAGATCGCCTCGAGCGCCGACCAGGTGCACGTGGCGCGCCTCGGCACCGGCGATGCGCGACTCCTGATCGGCTGCGACCTGGTGGTGAGCGCGAGCGCGGATGCACTCGACAAGATGAGCGCGGGCCGCACGCGCGCGGTGGTGAACGCCACCACCTCGCCGACGGCGGCGTTCGTGAAGAATCCCGACTGGCAGCTTCCCGGCTCGAACCTGCAGCAGGACATCGCCGAAGCCTGCGGCGGCGCGGGCGCGCAGTTCGTGCCGGCGGCGCAGCTGGCGACGGCGCTGATGGGCGACTCCATCGCGACCAACATGTTCATGCTCGGCTATGCCTGGCAGAAAGGCTGGGTGCCGCTCGGGCGCGAGGCCCTCGAGCGCTCGATCGAGTTGAACGGCGTCGCGGTCGAGTTCAATCACCAGAGCTTTCTCTGGGGCCGGCGCGCCGCGGTCGACCTCGAGCGCGTGCGGCGCATCGCGCTGCCCGCGGATGTGATTCCGATCGAGCAGCACCGCTCGCGCAATCTGGGCGAGCTGGTCGAGCGGCGCGTGCAACACCTCACCGGATACCAGAACGCAGCCTACGCGGCTCGCTACCGCGCGCTGGTGGAGCGCGTGCACGCGATCGAGCAGGAGCGCGTCGGTGGAACCCGCCTGTCGGAGGCGGTCGCGCGCTACTACGCGAAGCTGCTCGCCTACAAGGACGAGTACGAAGTGGCCCGCCTGTACGCCTCGGGCGAGTTCATGCAGAAGATCGACGGCATGTTCGAGGGTGATTACAAGGTGCACTTCCACCTCGCGCCGCCGCTGCTCGCCAAGCTCGATGCGGTCACGGGCGAACCGCGCAAGATGCGCTTCGGATCGTGGATGATGCGCGCATTCTGGGTGCTGGCACGCTTGAAGGGCCTGCGCGGCACGCCGCTCGACCTGTTCGGGCGAACCGAGGAGCGGCGCACCGAGCGCGCGCTGATCGCCGAGTACGAACGCACGGTGGAAACGCTGCTGCAGGGCCTGAATCGCGACAACCTTGCGCCCGCCCTTGAGATCGCCTCGCTGCCGGAGATGATCCGCGGTTTCGGCCACATCAAGGCAAAGAGCGTCGCCGCTGCTCGCGCCCGGCGCGCCGAACTCATGGGCCGCTACCGCGCGGCGCCGATCCGCGCCGCCGCGTAAGAGACTTTTTTACAGGCCCAGTTCCCGCCACATGGCGTCGACTTTCTGCTTCACGGCGGGATCCATGGCGATCGGCCGTCCCCAGGTACGGGAGGTCTCCCCCGGCCACTTCGACGTGGCGTCGATCCCCATCTTGGAGCCCAGCCCGGCCACCGGGCTCGCGAAGTCGAGGTAATCGATGGGCGTGTTCTCGACGATCAGCGTGTCGCGCGCCGGGTCGACGCGCGTGCTGAGCGCCCATACCACTTCCTTCCAGTCGCGGATGTCGATGTCCTCGTCCACCACGACGATGAACTTGGTGTACATGAACTGGCGCAGGAAACTCCAGATGCCGAACATCACGCGTTTGGCGTGGCCCGGATACTGCTTCCTGAGGCTCGCGACCGCGAGCCGGTAGGAGCAGCCCTCGGGCGGCAGGTAGAAATCCGCGATCTCCGGGAACTGCTTCGAGAGCAACGGCACGAAGATCTCGTTCAGCGCCACGCCGAGCATTGCCGGCTCGTCGGGCGGCTTGCCCGTGTAGGTGGAGTGATAGAGCGGGTCGCGGCGCAGCGTCACGCGCTCGACGCTCAGCACCGGAAAGCGCTCCGCCTCGTTGTAGTAGCCGGTGTGGTCGCCGTGCGGGCCCTCCAGCGCCATGTCGTCGGGCCTGATGACCCCTTCCAGCACGATTTCAGCCCGCGCCGGTACCTGCAAGTCGCTGCCAATGCACTTGGCCAACTCGGTACGCGCGCCGCGCAGCAGGCCGGCGAATTGATACTCGCCCAGCGCATCGGGCACCGGCGTCACCGCGGCCAGCGTGGTGGCGGGATCGGCGCCCAGCGCCACCGCCACGGGAAACGGCTTGCCGGGGTGCGCCAGCTGATGGTCGCGGAAATCGAGCGCGCCGCCGCGATGCGCGAGCCAGCGCATGATGATGCGATTCGGGCCGATCACCTGCTGGCGGTAGATACCGAGGTTCTGGCGGGTCTTGAGCGGACCGCGCGTCACCGTGAGGCCCCAGGTGATGAGCGGGCCTGCGTCGCCCGGCCAGCAGGTCTGCACGGGCAAGCGGCCGAGATCGACGTCCTCGCCTTCCCAGACCTGCGCCTGGCACGGCGGCCCCGAGACCACCTTCGGCGCCATGTCGAACACCTTGCCGGCGAGCCGTGCGAGCTGTGGCAGCTTGTCGATGGCGTCGCGCAGGCCGCTGGGCGGATCAGGCTCGCGCAAGGAAGCGAGCAACCTGCCAAGGTCGCGCAACGCCGGCCGCGGCGGCGTGCCCCGTTCGATCCCCATGGCGAGCCCGATGCGCTCGACGGTGCCGAACAGATTGCCCAGGACCGGGATGCCATGGCCCGCGGGTTTCTCGAACAGCAGGGCGGGCCCGCCCGCGCGCAGCACCCGGTCGCAGACTTCGGTCATCTCGAGACGGGGCGACACGGGCGCCGCAATGCGCTTCAGCTCGCCTTCGGCCTCCAGACCGTCGAGGAACCCGCGCAGGTCGGCGTAGCGCATGCTTCAGCGCCCGTTCTGGGCAACACGCTCGGCGAGCAACTCCGCGAAATCGACCAGCAAGCGGTTCTTGCCGCGCATCCCGTAGCTGCGCTCGCCCGCAGGCAGCGACAGCACGAGCGTCGTCGTGCCGATCCAGCCGAACGCCACGAGCGCGCCGCCGCCAATGACGCACGCCACGCCCACGGCCGCCAGCAGACTGGCAAGCGCGCCGAGGACGAGCAGGGTGCCCCGCAACAACTGAGCGACGGAAGTGTTGCCGCTCACCCCGGCCGCGGCCTCCGCTGCCACCGTCGACAGCGGCCCCGAGACGACCAGCAGCACTATCGCCAAGACGATCAACGCCGCGCCCCAGACGATGCGCCGGATGTCGCGCTCGTAGGCGACGCGCACCGCGGCGACCGCCGCGAGCGTGATGCTCTCCATTTGGTCGACACCCTGGTGCATCAGGCGCGTACCGAACAGCGACAGCTGCGTGCCGCGCAGCGGGCCGGCGGGAAAGTGGCAGGACGCGATCGGAGTCTCGAGTGCCATGGGCGGAGCTTAGCGCAGGCCGTAGTGCGCGGCGATGCCGGCGAACACCACGGCACCGACCCAGTTGTTGTGCCGGAAGGCCGCAAAGCAGCCCGCGCGCGAGCGGCCGCGAATCAGCGTGAAATGATAGCCCATGAGGACGACCGCCACCGCCAGCCCGGCGTAGTACGACCAGCCCAGTCGCGCCATCACGCCAACGCCGCCGAGGAGCGCGAGCATCCCCGCGTACGCCAGCAACACGCCCGCGACGTCGAATCGCCCGAGCGCCAGCGCTGAAGTGCGCATGCCGAGCTTCGCATCGTCGTCCCGGTCCACCATGGCGTACTCGGTGTCATACGCGAAGGCGTAGCAGATATTCGCGGCGAGCAGCACCCAGCATTCGGCCGGCAGCCTGTCCTGCGCCGCCGCGTAGGCCATCGGGATGCCGAACCCGAACGCGACGCCGAGATAGAGCTGGGGCATGGCGAAAAAGCGCTTGGTCAGCGGATAGCTGATCGCGATGGCGAGCGCGACGAACGACAGCAGCAGCGCCAACCGGTTGAGCATCAGCACCAGGCCGAACGCGGTCGCCGCCAGCAGCGCCGCCAACACCAGCGCCTCGAGCGGCCGGATCTCCCCGGCGGCGAGCGGCCGCTCGCGCGTGCGCGCCACGTGCGCATCGAACTCGCGATCGAAGTAGTCGTTCACCGCGCAGCCCGCCGAGCGCATCAACAGCGTGCCTACGCAAAAGATGGCGATCAGCTCCACGCGCGGCACACCGCGCGCCGCGAGCCACAGCGCCCACAGCGTCGGCCACAGCAGCAGCAGCGTGCCGATCGGTTTGTCCAGGCGCAGCAACCGCTCGTAGGCGTCCAGCCGCCGCTCGACGAAGGCCCAGTCCATGCGCGAGTCTAGCCTCTACACCTTGCCGAAGTCGGCGCGCGCGCCGAGCCAGCGATCGATGTGCCGCCGGGCGAGCGCCTCGTCTTGGTCCAGCAGCTCGTCGGCGGCGCCGCGCGCCGCCTCGAGCAGCGCCTCGTCGGCGACGAGGTCCGCAAAGCGCAGCAGCGGCTCGCCGCTTTGGCGCTCGCCCAGGATCTCCCCCGGTCCGCGCA
>DASTTC010000365.1:0-2514 GCA_035760345.1 Burkholderiales bacterium
CTGTTGACCGGGCGCTATGCGCCGGACCGCGGCCGCGTCACCTTTGACGGACGCGACATCACCGGCCTGCCGCCGCGGCGCATTGCGCGCATGGGCATCTCGCGCTCGTTCCAGATCATGAACCTGTTCGACGACTACACGACGCTCGACAACGTGCTCGTGGCGACGCCCGGTATGCGCGCACGCGCCTTCTCGATGCTCGGCGACCTGTCGCGTGACCGCAAGCTCCTCGACGAGGCGCATGCCACTCTCTTTCGCGTGGGGCTGGAAGGCAAGGCGGCCGTGCGTGCAAAGGACCTCTCCTACGGCGACCGCCGGGCGCTCGAGATCGGCGTCGCACTCGCGGCGCAGCCGCGGCTGCTGTTTCTCGACGAGCCGACCGCAGGCCTGGGCACCGAGGCCACCGCGCGCATTGCGGCGCTGATCGGCGAGCTCAAGCGCGCCATCACCATCGTGCTCATCGAGCACGACATGAAGTTTCTGTTCGGCCTTGCCGACCACATCTTCGTCATGCACTGGGGTCAGGTGATCGCGCAGGGCAGCCCGGCGATGCTCCGCGCCAACCCCTGGGTACAGCGCTCCAACCTCGGCAGTCTCGCCTGATGCTCGCGCTCGAGGACATCCATACCTTCTACGGCGAGACCGAGGTGCTTTTCGGCGTCTCGCTGGAGGTCGCCCAGGGCGAAGTGGTGG
Organism: Burkholderiales bacterium; assembly: GCA_035760345.1. GTDB lineage: Bacteria > Pseudomonadota > Gammaproteobacteria > Burkholderiales > SG8-39 > JAABQT01. The sequence goes on from DASTTC010000365.1 coordinate 694, forward strand.
CGCTGCTCGGACCCAACGGCGCGGGCAAGACGACGACGCTGCGCTCGGTGCTCGGGCTCACCCCGGCGCGCACGGGCCGCATTCGCTTCGAAGGTCGCGACATCAGCCGCACGCCGACTTACGAGATCGCGCGTGCCGGCATCGGTTGGGTGCCCGACGACCGGCGCATCTTTCCCACGCTTACCGTCGAGCGCAACCTCGCCATCGCGAAGAAGCGCACGCGCTTTCGCGCCTGGAGCGAGAAGGAGTGCTTCGAGATCTTCACGGCGCTGGAGTACCTGCGCGCGCGCGAGTGCGAGAACCTCTCGGGCGGCGAGATGCAGATGGTCGCCATCTCGCGCGCGCTGGTCGGCTCGCCGGGCCTGGTGCTGTTCGACGAGCCGAGCCAGGGCCTCGCGCCGAAGATCGTTCAAGACGTGATGCGCGTCATCCGGCGCCTGAAGGAGGAGCGCGTTTCGGTGCTGCTCGTCGAGCAGAACCCGATTGCCGCGCTCGGCGTCGCCGACCGCGTCTACGTCATGGACCACGGACGCATCGTGCATGCCGGGGTGGCGGCCGCGCTGCTTGCCGATGCGCCCCTGCGCCAGAGGTTGCTCGGGCTGTGATCCTCGCCGTCGAGAACCTGGTGAAGGAGTACCGCCGGCGTTGGCGCACCACGTTCCGGCTGGAGGCGAACTTCACGGTCGAAAAGCCCGAGATCGTCGGCGTGCTCGGGCCGAACGGCTCGGGGAAGACGACGCTGTTCGAGCTGATTACCGGCTCCAACGCGCCTACCGCGGGGCGCGTCGTGTGCATGGGACAGGACATCCACGGCGTCAAGGCGCGCGAGCGCGACCGCCTTGCGATCCACTACCACCAGTCCTACCAGGTACGGCGCTTCCGGCGCCGCAAGCCCGATTTCCTGCTCGAGCCCGCGCGCAGCGACTATCCGATGGTGCACCTGTTCGACGAGCCGCAGTTCAATACCCAGGACGGCTACATCGGCTTCATGCTCGACTTTTTCCGCCGCCTTAAGTCCGAAGGCCGGGCGGTGTTCGTCTGCCTGCACCCGAACGAGCGCTACCATCTCGACATCCTGCGCGAGATCTGCGAGCGTTTCGTCTTCGTCGAGCGCGGCCGCGTGTCGCTGTATGCGGACTGGGCCGCGCTGACGGGCGACGCGCGCGTCGCCGCCTATCTGGGGGAGAGTCTGAAATGAGCACAGCCATGCAGAAGTTCGTCGTCTGCCGCGTCCAGGATGCCCGCTTCAAGCCGGGCTTCAGGACCTACTTCCAGGACCGCGACCTCGGCGTGCGCGAGGCGACGGGTAACCGCTATACCGCCGAAGTGCACCGTGCCTGCGCCCCTTGTCCGCAAGGCGGCTCGGGCGCCCACACGCACACGGTCGACTTCCAGTTCAACTACGTGCTGAAGGGCTGGATCCGCGTCTGGCTCGAGGGCGAGGGCGAGCACACCTTCCAGGCAGGCGATTCTTGGCTGCAGCCCCCGAAGATCAAGCACAACGTCACCGGCTTTTCCAAGGACCTGGAGGTGCTTGAGATCGTTTCCCCGGGCGTGTTCGATACGCACGAAGCGTAAAATTCCCCGTTCATCCGGAGAGCCCGCATGAACAAGCCCGCAGAACTGAAACTCGACACCGTACCCTGCTGGATCGCAGGCAAGCCGGTGGTGCCCGCCGGGCGCATGGGGGAGGTGTACAACCCCGCCACCGGCCAGGTCACCAAGCGCGTGCCCTACTGCGACGCCGCGGCGATCGAGGCCGCGGTCAAGGCGGCGGCCGCCGCCTATCCCGAGTGGCGCGATGCGTCGATCCTGCGCCGC
>DASTTC010000366.1:0-5994 GCA_035760345.1 Burkholderiales bacterium
CGGAACACGCGCATCTTGGCGATCGCAGTCTCGAACACGGCGAGCAGCAGGCCCGCCGCCGCCAGCTTGCCCGCGTACGCCGCCAGGCCGGCGAGGTAGGCGGCGACGCCCCCGCCGGAGACGGCGATGCCCCACGGCGTAAAGATGCAGGCGATGACCGAGATGTAGAGCAGCAGCTTGACGTACGACGCCGCCTCGAGCAGCGCCAGGTGGCGGCCCGAATACTCCAGGATCATGGCCTCGTGCACCATGGTCAGCTCGAGGTGCGTCGCCGGGTTGTCCACCGGGATGCGCGCGTTCTCGGCGATCGCCACCATGACCAGCCCGACCAGCGCCAGCGCGAGCGATACTCGCAGCCCGACCTCAGGGCTCTGCATGTATGCCGCGATCGTTGAGAGCTGGGTCGATCCCGCGAGCAGCGACAGCGTGAACACCACCATCAGCATCGCCGGCTCGGCGAGCGAGGCGATCATCATCTCGCGGCTCGAGCCAATGCCGCCGAAGCTCGTGCCGACGTCCAGCCCGGCGAGCGCCAGCAGGAAGCGCGCGCTGCCGAGCAGCGCGACGATGGCGATCATGTCGGCGGCGTGGCTGAACACCAGCCCGGCGGCAAAGGTCGGCACCAGCGCCGCCGCCACCCAGGTGGTGGCGAACACCAGGTAGGGCGTGACGCGGAACAGCCAGGACGCGGAATGCGCCAGCACCACTTCCTTGCGCAGCAGGCGCAGCAGGTCGCGATAGGGCTGCACGAGCGGCGGCCCTTGCCGGCGCAACATGTGCGCCTTCAGCCTGCGTACGAGCCCGGTGAGCAGCGGCGCGAGCGCCAGCACCAGCGCGAGCTCGACCAGCTGGACCGCGGCGTCGAGGGCTATTGCCACGCGGCGAGCACCGCGAGCAGCACCACCAGCGCGCCGAACACCAGCGTCAGGTAGGCGCGAATGGTCATGAACTGCACCTTGTCGAGATGATCGGCGGCGAAGTTCACCGCCCGCGTCACGGGAACGTAGAACAGGTCCCACGGCACGTCGCGCAGCCGCACGGCGAAGCGCGCGGGACGCGCGTCCCCTGGCGGCGGCAGGTCGACCTCCTCGCGCGCGCGGAACACCACGCTGCCGAATACCCGCCGGATCGGCTGGCTGAAGCTGCCGGCGGTGTACTGCGTGAGCGGGCTCGTATCGGGAAAGCCGCAGTCCCAGGGCGCGGCGCGGCGCGTCGCGGCCGACGCCCAGCGATGGATCACCCAGGTGGTGATACAGGCCGCCAGCGCGATGATCGTGAACAGCAGCAGTCCGCTGTAGGAGCTGCGGCTCTCGGCGATCGGCACGATCGTCAGCCAGGCGCGCTCCTCCTGCAGCGGCAGGTGCGCGCCCATCAGCGACTGCGTGACCGGCGCCAGCGCATCGAGGAACTGTCCTGGCACGATGCCGGCCGCGAGGCACAGCGCGGCGAAAGTGAACATCGCCGCGAGCGACCAGCGGTCGGTCTCCACGGCGTCGCGCGCCACCGGCGTGCGCGGCCGCCCCAGGAAGGTCACGCCGAACGCCTTGACGAAGCAGGCCGCGGCGAGCGCGGCCGAGAGCGCGAGCAGGGCGCCGATCGCGGGAACGAGGAACTTGAGCAGCCACTGCGGCAGCGCCGGGCTGAGGAGGATCGCCTGGAACGTGAGCCACTCGGACACGAAGCCGTTGAAGGGCGGCAGCGCCGAGATCGCCGCGCAGCCGACGAGGAACGCGAACGCCGTCAGCGGCATGCGGTGAATCAGCCCGCCGAGACGCTCCATGTCGCGCTCGCCGGTCGCGGTGAGCACCGCGCCCGCGCCGAAGAACAGCAGGCTCTTGAACAGCGAGTGATTGAAGACGTGGAACAGCGCCGCGGTCAGCGCCAGCGCAGCGGCCGCCTGCAGGTGATTCGCCTGGAAGGCGAGCGCGAGACCCAGGCCGATGAAGATGATGCCGATGTTCTCGACCGTGTGGTAGGCGAGCAGGCGCTTCAGGTCGTGCTGCATGAGCGCGTAGAGCACGCCCATCACCGCGGTCACGCCGCCGACCAGGGTGACCAGCGCGCCCCACCACCACTCCGGCGGGCCGAGCAGGTCGAACACGATGCGCACGAAGCCGTACACGGCCACCTTGGTCATGACGCCGCTCATCAGGGCCGAGACGTGGCTCGGCGCCGCCGGATGGGCGAGCGGCAGCCACACGTGCAGCGGCACGATGCCGGCCTTGGAGCCGGCGCCGATCAGCGCCAGCGCGAGCACCGCGCCGCCCACGCCGACCGAAGGCGTCGCATGGCGCATCGCCTCGAAGGCGTAGCCGCCGCCCGCGCCGGCGAGCAGGCCGAACGCGAGCAGCAGGGCAAGCGTGCCGAGGCTCGCCATGAGCAGGTAAAGGTAGCCCGCCGCGGCATTGCCGCTGCGCCGGTGATGCGCCATCACCAGCGCCCAGGAAGCGAGCGACATGAACTCCCAGGAGAACAGGAACGTGAAGGCGTCGTCGGCGAGCACGACCAGATTCATGGCGGCGAGGAACGCCGCATAGAAGGGCAGGACCCGGCCTGGCGACTCCTCGTGCCTGCCGTAGCCGAGCGCGTACAGGCTGGCGGCCGCGCCGCCCAGGTTGACGACCAGCAGGCAGAAGGCGGTCAGCGCATCGAGCCGGAAATGCGCGCCCAGCCAGGGCAGGCCGACGGGCAGGCGCAACATCGCGGGCGGGTGCTGCGCGAGGAGCGACCACGCGGCGACGGCCATGGCGATTACCGTGGCGCCCAGGGCGACGCCGTAGACCGACGCGCTGGCTACGCGGTGGCGGGCGGCGGCAACCGCCGCCACGCCCGTACCCAGCAGCGCGGCGGCACACCACAAAAGCACGTCCAGCGCCACGCTGCGCTCGATCCTTCGCCGCCGGCCTTGAAGATGCACTTAACATAGTCGATTGCAGACGGGCTGTAAAATGCCCCGTGCTGCAGGCTGAGATCCAACCTCCGGGGAGCGTGCGTTTCGCGGCGCTGCCGCCGCTCGCGCTCTACGCGCACCTGCCCTGGTGCGTACGCAAGTGCCCATACTGCGACTTCAACTCCCACGAGAAAAGCGATGCCCTGCCCGAGCGCGAATACGTGGACGCGCTCGTTGCCGACCTCGAAGCGATGCTGCCGTCGGTGTGGGGACGGCGCGTGACGAGCCTGTTCATCGGCGGCGGCACGCCGAGCCTGTTTTCCCCCGCATCGATCGATGCGCTGCTCTCGGCGATCCGCGCGCGCATCCCGCTCGAGCCCGGCGCCGAGGTGACGCTGGAGGCCAACCCCGGTACGGCGGAGGCGGGCCGCTTCCGCGGCTATCGGGAAGCGGGGGTCAACCGGATTTCACTGGGCATCCAGAGCTTCGACGATGCGAAGCTGAAGGCGCTTGGGCGTATCCACTCGGCGCACGAGGCGCGGCGCGCCATCGAGATGGCGCAAGGCGCCTTCGACAACGTGAACCTCGACCTCATGTACGGGCTGCCGCAACAGACGGTGGCGCAAGCGCAGGCGGAGATCGCGCAAGCCGCGCGCTGGGGCACGACGCACCTGTCCGCGTACCAGCTGAGCATCGAGCCCAACACCGTATTCTTCAGCAAGCCGCCCGTCCTGCCGTCGCACGACACGGCAGCGGACATGCAGCTCGCGGTGGAGGAAGCACTCGGCGCCGCCGGCTTCGAGCACTACGAGACCTCGGCCTTCGCGCGCCCGGGGCGGCGCTGCCGGCACAACCTCAACTACTGGGAGTTCGGCGATTACCTGGGGTTGGGCGCCGGCGCGCACGGCAAGCTGTCGTTCTCCGACCGAGTGACGCGCCACGAGCGTCCCAAGCCGCCGCGCGAGTACATGGCGCAGGCGGGCACCCTGAAGGAATCGGTGATCGCGTCGCGCGAGCTGCCGTTCGAGTTCATGCTGAATGCGCTGCGCCTGGTGCACGGCGTGCCCGTAGAGCGCTTCGAGGAGCGCACCGGGCTGGCGCTCGCCGCCGTTGCGCGAAAGCTCGCCGCTGCCGAAGAGCAAGGGTTGCTGGAAGGTGACCCACGCCGCATCCGCCCGACTCGGCGCGGGCGGCTGTTCCTCAACGATTTGCTGCAGTTCTTTCTTCCCTAGGCAAAGGAGCAAGCCATGAAGCCTGCCACACGCTGGACGATTGCCGCTCTGGTGGTGATCGTGGTCGCGATAGCTCTCTGGTTGTGGATGCGGGGCGATGCGCCGCAACCGCCGGCCGAGGGCAAGGTCGCCATGCAGCCCGAGGCACCCAAGCTCGAGTCGAAGCCCGAGCCGGCCGCCCCGGTCAAGCCCGTGGCACAGGAGCCCCTGACTTCAATCGTGCTGTTCGACTACGACCGCTCCGAAGTGCGTCCCGGTGAAGCGCCGAAGCTCGACGAGTTCGCCGCCAGGCTCAAGGGCCGGACCTACGATCGCCTTGAGGCCGTCGGCCACGCCGACCGCATCGGCGGCGAGACGTACAACCTGGCGCTTGCCAGGCGCCGGGCCGCAGCGGTACGCGATTACCTCGCCGGCAAGGGCGTGGATGCGACGCGCGTTCGCGCCGAGGCCGAGGGAGAGGCGCAAGCCGTGACCGGAGATACCTGCAAGAACTTGGGTCCGGCGAACCGCAGGAACCGCAAGCTGGTCGAGTGCCTGCAGCCCGATCGCCGCGCGGAGCTCAGGCTCGTCGCCCAGCCCTGATCAACGGGCCGTCGTTGCCCCGGGACCGACCCAGCGGGCGATTTCAGGAGCGCTTTCGGAAGAAGAGATCTCGAACGCTATGACCGAGCTTCAGGCCGCGAAGTTCGAACTTCGTCGAGGGCCGCGCCGCCGCGTCGGCGACGCGCGCGAGCTCGGGCTCGCCCGACAGGACCTCGAGCATCTGCTCGGCATAGTCCGCCCAATCCGTGGCGGCATGGAGGTACCCACCCGGCGCGAGCTTGCGCGCGGCGAGCGCGGCGAAGTCCGGCTGCACCAGGCGCCGCTTGTGGTGGCGCTTCTTCGGCCAGGGGTCGGGAAAGAATAGATGGATGGCGGCGAGCGACGCGTCGGCGATCATGTGCTCGAGCACTTCGAGCGCGTCGTGGCGGGCGACGCGCAGGTTCCTCAGGCCCAGCTCGTCGATCCGCTTCAACAGGCTCCCCACGCCCGGCCCGTGCACTTCGACGGCGATGAAGTCGCTGTCGGGCCGCTCGGCGGCGATGCGCACTGTGGTTTCGCCCATGCCGGAGCCGATCTCCAGCACCAGCGGCGCCTGGCGGCCGAATACGGCCCGCGGATCCAGGATTTCCTGCCGGTACTCGATGCCGTAGGCCGGCATCAAGGTTTCGAGCGCGCGCTGCTGCGCGGGCGAGGTCCTGCTCTGGCGCAGCACGTAGCTGCGGACGCCGGGCTTCAAGCCGCCTTGCTGCGAGAAGGCGCGATCTTGCCGTCGACGGGTGAGGAGGGCGCCGCCGTATAGAGCTTTCTCGGCATGCGGCCGGCGAGGAAGGCCTCGCGCCCGGCCTCCACGGCCTTTTTCATGGCGCGCGCCATCATCACCGGATCCTTCGCGGCGGCCACGGCCGTATTCATGAGCACGCCGTCGCAGCCGAGTTCCATGGCGATCGCTGCGTCGGAGGCGGTGCCGACGCCCGCATCGACGATCACGGGGAGCTTCACCGCGTCGATCACGAGCTGGACGTTCCAGGGATTGAGGATGCCCATCCCCGAGCCGATGAGCGAGGCGAGCGGCATGATGGCGACGCAGCCGGAATCCTCGAGCATCTTCGCCTGGATCGGGTCGTCGGAGCAGTACACCATCACCTTGAAACCGTCCTTCACCAGCTGCTTCGTGGCTGCGAGCGTCTCCGGCATGTTCGGATAGAGCGTGTGCGGGTCGCCCAGCACTTCGAGCTTCACCAGGTCGTGGCCGTCGAGCAGTTCGCGCGCGAGGCGCAGCGTGCGCACCGCGTCCTCGGCGCTGTAGCAGCCCGCGGTGTTCGGCAGGTA
>DASTTC010000367.1:0-2856 GCA_035760345.1 Burkholderiales bacterium
CATCGGGCCGCTGCTGCGCGAGCAGGTGGCGGCGCGGCGGCTGCGCGCGACGCTGGACGTCGCCGCGGCGGTGCGCGCCTCGGACCTCGTGCTGGTGTGCGTGGGCACGCCGAGCCGGCCGAACGGCGACATCGACCTGAAGTACCTGCGCCGCGTCTGCGAGCAGATCGGGCAGGCGCTGCGCGAGCACCCGGGCGCGCCCGTGGTGGTGATCCGCAGCACGCTGGTGCCGGGCACGCTGCGCGGCGTGGTGATCCCGCTGCTCGAGGCGGCCTCGGGCAAGCGCGCCGGCGCCGAGTTCGGCGTGTGCCTGAACCCGGAGTTCCTGCGCGAGGGCTCGGCGGTGCACGACTGGTTCCACCCGCCCAAGACCGTGATCGGCGAGCTGAACCGCGCCAGCGGCGATCTGGTCGCGGGCCTCTACGCGGGCCTCAAGGCGCCGCTCATCCGCACCGACCTCGAAACCGCGGAGATGGTGAAGTACGCCGACAACGCCTGGCACGCGCTGAAAGTCGGCTTCGCCAACGAGATCGGCAACCTGTGCAAGGCGTTGTCGGTCGACAGCCACCGCGTGATGGACATCTTCTGCCAGGACACCAAGCTCAACCTGTCGCCGTATTACCTCAAGCCCGGCTTCGCCTTCGGCGGCTCGTGCCTGCCGAAGGACCTGCGCGCGCTGCTGTACCGCGCGAAGACCCTGGATGTCGAGCTGCCGATCCTGTCGTCCATCCTGCCGAGCAACGCGCTGCAGGTCGAGCGCGCGCTGCGCTCGGTGATCGAGGCGGGCAAATCCAAAGTCGGCGTGCTCGGCTTTTCCTTCAAGGCGGGCACCGACGACCTGCGCGAGAGCCCGGTGGTCGAGCTTGCCGAGCGCCTGATCGGCAAGGGCTACGAGCTGCGCTTCTACGACGAGAACGTGCGCCTGGCGCGCCTGCACGGCGCGAACCGCGAGTACATCCTCGAGCGCATCCCGCACATCTCGCGGCTGATGGTGGACAGCGTGGACGAGGTGCTCGAGCACGCCGGGACCCTCGTCATCGGCAACGCGGCGCCGGAGTTCCGCGACGTGCCCAGGCGCTTGCGCGGGTCGCAGAGCATCGTCGACCTGGTGCGCGTGTCCGGGGAGCGCAGCGTGGCGGGGGTGTACGAGGGGATCTGCTGGTGAACGGCGCACGCCGCGTCCTCATCCTGGTGGAGAACCTCCCCGTGCCCTTCGACCGGCGCGTGTGGCAGGAGGCCTGCACGCTGCGCGACGCGGGCTACGCAGTGACCGTGATCTGCCCGACCGGCAAGGACTACGAGAGGCGTTACGAGCTGCTCGACGATATCCACGTCCACCGCTACAACCTGCCGCTCGAAGCCGACGGCGCTCTGGGTTACGCCCTTGAGTATGGCGTCGCCCTGTTCTGGTCCTTCCTTCTCAGCGTTCGCGTCCTGTTCACCCGCGGCTTCGACGTCATCCATGCCTGCAACCCGCCGGACCTGTTTTTCCTCCTCGGCGGCTTCTACAAGCTGTTCGGCAAGAAGTTCGTCTTCGACCACCACGACTTGAATCCCGAGCTGTACGAAGCGAAGTTCGGCAGGCGGGATTTCTTCTACCGCCTGCTGCTAAGGCTCGAGCGCTGGACGTTCCGCACCGCCGACGTCGCGATCGCCACCAACGAGTCCTACCGCAGCGTCGCGCTCGCGCGCGGCGGCATGAGCCCCGACCGGGTGTTCGTGGTGCGCAGCGGCCCGAACCTCGAGCGCATGCGGATCCAGCCCCCGAACGAGACGCTGAAGCGCGGCAAGCGCTACCTCGCAGGCTACGTCGGCGTCATGGGCCGCCAGGAAGGCATCGACCTGCTGCTGCACGCGGCACGCATCGTGGTGCTCGGCTACGGGCGCGAGGACGTGCACTTCGCGCTGGTCGGCGGCGGCACGTCTCTCGACGAGATGCGCGAGCTGGCGCAACAGCTCGGCATCGCCGACTACGTGACCTTCACCGGCCGCGTGCCCGACGAAGAGCTCCTCGCAGTGCTCAACACGGCCGATGTGTGCGTGAACCCCGACCGCGCCTGCGCGTTGAACGACCTGTCCACCATGAACAAGGTGCTGGAGTACATGGCGCTCGGCAAGCCCATCGTGCAGTTCGACCTGAAGGAGGGCCGCGCGAGCGCGGGCGAGGCCGCGCTCTACGCGCGGCCCGACGACCCGGTGGACCTGGCGGCGAACATCGTGGCGCTGCTCGACGACCCGGCGCGGCGCGAGCGCATGGGGCGGCTGGCGCGCAAGCGCATCGAGCGCGAGCTCGAGTGGCGCCACCAGGCGCCCGGACTGCTCGCCGCCTACGCGGCACTCGGCGCGCGCGCGCCGCGGCGCTTCGCCGGGGCGCAGCCGTGACGCTGCTGCCGCTCGATACGCCCGCGCGCGTCGAGCTCGCCGCCGGCTGGCTCGCGCAGAAGGAGAACTACCAGTGGCTCGACTTCGGCAACGGCGGCCAGGCGATCTCGCCGCTGCTGCTGAAAGTCATGGCGCAGCGCGACGCGCATTTCCTGCGCCTGTATACCTCGCCGCTCGACGACCGCCCGATCGGCATCGCGGCGCTGAACCACGTCGACCGGCGCTTGCGCACCGCCGTGTTCTGGGGCGCCGCCGGCGACAAGTCGTTTCGCGCGCGCGGCTGGGGCACGCTCGCCGGCTCGAAGTTCCTGACGCTCGCTTTCCGCGAGCTGGGCCTGAACGTGATCCAGACCTGGGTCGCCGAGGGCAATCCCTCGCAGCGCCTGGTGGAGCGGCTGGGTTTTCGCTTCGTCGGGCGCCAGCGCAGCAGCCACGCCGTCGACGGCCGGCCCTGCGACCGGCTGCTCTACGACC
>DASTTC010000368.1:0-2009 GCA_035760345.1 Burkholderiales bacterium
CTCATGAACAGCATCGTCTACATCGTCGGCGCCGTCGTCATCATCGTAGCGCTGCTGTCGTTCCTCGGCTTGCGCTAAGCCCGGCCGTCGGCCGTTCGCGCGCCCCGGGCTAGCGCCCGGCGTGCAGCCGCTGCAGTTCCGCGATGACCTGGGCGAATGCCTGCTTGCGCGCCTCGGCGGAATCATGCGGCCCCGGGTTGCGCCGCTCTTCGTCGCTTTCCAGCCGCGCCAGTTTGTCGAACAGCGCCAGGGCGCGCTGCGCATCGTAGCTGGCGGCAAAGAAAATCGTCGCCCCCAGGTGGTCCGCCTCGCGTTCCTGCAGGCGCGCCTGCGGCCGGAACGCCACGGCATAGGAATCCTGTGCGAGAAACTCCTGCAGCGCCATGCTCGCGGTGGGCACTTTCTCCCGGCCGACGACCTGCGCCATGAACGAAAGTTTCTCCAGCGCATGCCCGGCCAGGACGTGCGCCGCTTCGTGAGCCAGGATCAGGGCGAGTTCATCGTCGCCGAGTTGCAGCCGGCGCACGAACTTCGCATCCATCAGGATGATTTGTCCCGGAAACGCCGCCGCGCCGTGGCCGAAATCCTCGATCAGGATGGCCCGCCAGGTGGCGCCGGCGAAACGCGGGTCGACCGCGGCCACCGCCGCGCCGACCCTCGCCATCACGGTATCGACGCGGGCGTTCAGCGCCTGATCCCGGTCCAGCGCCTGGTCCTTGAGGGCCTGCCGGACGTAACTCGCCGCCAGCGACCGCCATGCGGCGGCGGCCTCCGGCTCGGGGTAGGCCTGGCCGAGGCAGTTCAGGCTGAAAAGCAGGAGCACCAATGCTGCGCAGGTCTTCATGGCGCGCAGAGTATGGGGGGGATGCCGGCAGGCTGCAATGCACAATGACACGGAAATATCCGTGCGCTGGCGCACACAGCGCCCGCTGTCTCGCTACTCCGATTGCAGCGCGACCCCGAACAGGTGTTTCTTCAACTCCGTCAACTGGTCGCGCAGCTTCGCCGCCTTCTCGAATTCCAGGTTCTTCGCGCAGGCGATCATCTCCTTTTCCAGGCGGCGCAGCTCTCGCGCGACCTGCTTTTCGCTCATCGCCTCGTAGCGCGCCTCGTCCTGTGCCGCCCGCAGCTCGGCCGCCGCCCCTTCGGCGTCGTAGACGCCGTCGATCAGGTCCTTAATGCGCTTGCTGACGCCCACGGGCGTGATCTCGTGCCGTCGGTTGTAGGCGAGCTGGCGGTTGCGGCGGCGCTCAGTTTCGCCAATGGCGCGCCGCATCGAATCGGTCATCACGTCGGCGTACAGGATCGCGCTGCCGTTGATGTGCCGCGCCGCCCGGCCGATGGTCTGGATCAGCGAGCGCTCCGAGCGCAGGAAGCCCTCCTTGTCGGCGTCGAGGATCGCGACCAGCGAGACTTCGGGCAGGTCCAGCCCCTCGCGCAGCAGGTTGATGCCGACCAGCACGTCGAATTCGCCGAGGCGCAGATCGCGGATGATCTCCACCCGCTCCACGGTGTCCACCTCCGAATGCAGGTAGCGCACCTTCGCGCCGTGCTCCGAGAGGTACTCGGTCAACTCTTCGGCCATGCGCTTGGTGAGCGTGGTCACCAGCACGCGCTCCTTTTTCAGCGTGCGGTCCCGAATCTGCGACAGCAGGTCGTCCACCTGGCTCGAGGCGGGACGCACTTCGACCGCCGGGTCCACCAGGCCGGTCGGCCGCACCACCTGCTCCACCACCTGCGCGGACTTTCCCGCCTCATAAGCCGCCGGGGTGGCCGATACGAACACCGTCTGCCGCACCACTTGCTCGAACTCGTCGAAACGCAAGGGGCGGTTGTCCAGGGCCGACGGCAGCCGGAAGCCGTACTCCACCAGGTTCTCCTTGCGCGAGCGGTCGCCCTTGTACATGCCGCCGAGCTGGCCGATGGTGACGTGGCTTTCGTCGATGAACATCAGCGCGTCTGGCGGCAGATAGTCGATCAGCGTGGGCGGTGGCTCGCCCGGCCGCCGG
>DASTTC010000369.1:0-6069 GCA_035760345.1 Burkholderiales bacterium
GCAGCGCGGCGCACCCATCTACGTGCGCCACGAGATCGTGCACAACAAGACCGTGGTCGAGGACCTGCGCGCGAAGGGCGCGGTGTTCGTCGACGAGCTGGACGAGGTGCCCGCCGGCGCGACGGTGATCTTCAGCGCGCATGGCGTGGCGAAGGCAGTGCGCGCCGACGCCGAGCGGCGCGGCCTGAAAGTGTTCGACGCCACCTGCCCGCTGGTCACCAAGGTGCACGTCGAGGTGGCCAAGATGCTGCGCGAGGGCTACGACATCGTCATGATCGGCCACCGCGGCCACCCCGAGTCCGAAGGCACCATGGGCCAGGCGGCCGATCGCATGCACCTGGTCGAGACCGTGGACGAAGTCTCGCGCCTGGCAATGCCGTCGGCGTCGAAGCTCGCCTACGTCACGCAGACCACGCTGTCGATGGACGACGCCAAGGCGATCGTCGCCGCGCTCAAGGCGCGCTTTCCCGCCATCCGCGGTCCGAAGCGCGACGACATCTGCTATGCCACGCAGAACCGGCAGGACGCCGTGAAGTTCATGACGCCGCACTGCGACGTGGTGATCGTGGTGGGCTCGCCCAACAGTTCCAACTCGAACCGCCTGCGCGAGGTCGCCGAGAACATGGGCGCGCAGGCCTTCATGGTGGACACGGCGGCCGACCTGCGGCCGGAGTGGATCGCGGGCCGCAGCCGGATCGGAGTGACGGCGGGCGCCTCGGCGCCGGAGGTGTTGGTACAAGAGGTGGTTACGCGCCTGAAGGCGCTGGGCGCGGCGAGCGTGCGGCAGCTCGAGGGCATCACCGAGAGCGTGGCGTTCACGCTGCCGCGCGAGCTTGCGCGGCGCTAGCTATCTGCCGGCGGCCGGGTGGTCGGCCCGCGGGTCGAACACCACCTCCACCACCTTCTGGCTCCTGACCGGCCGGCCGCCGATCCTCGCCGGCTGGTAACGCATCCCGCGCAGCGCCTCCACGGCGGGCCGCTCGAACAGTCCGCGCACCGGCTCGACCTCGAGGATGACCACCCTGTCGACGGCGCCATCGGCGCCGATGAACACGCGCGCTCGCACCTTGCCCGCGAGCCGCGAGTGGTAGGCGTACTCGGGGATCAGCAGCGGGGCCTGCGCGAGCGCCACGGCGGGATCGTCGACCTCCGACCTGCGGTAGTAGCGCTCTGCCGCCGCAGGCCCCTTGTTTGCGCCGTGCGGGGGGGCGGTCGCGGGCGCAGCGCCGTGCGTCAGCTGGACATGGAATCCGAAAGGAAAGGCCGGGCCCTGCCCGGGTACCGGCGCATCGAGCACCAGCACCGCAACGAAGTGCAGGCCCGTGGACAGCACGAGCGCGAGCGCCAGCGTCTTGCCCGGCATGGCGATCGCGCTCGTACCGGCGCGCCGCGCTACTCCACTTCCTTGTACCAGTACACGCGGGTACGCTTCTCGAGCGCCAGCCCCGGCGGCGACTGCACCGACGTTCCGGAGATGACCGCCTGGTAGCGCTTGCCGTCGATCTCGACGACCACCGGCACCGGCGAGGGCAGGTAACCGCCCCCGGAATGGATGGTGGAGCGGTCGGAGATCGAGATCGTTCCGGACGCATTCAGGTCGACGGTCGCGGCCGCGTCGGCGAAGCCCACCAGGTACTCGCGCGCGATGCCCAGGTTCGAGCCGCAGGCGCCGCCGCCCGCCGCGGAGCTAGGCTGGTTGGTGTTGAAGAACGTCGTGCCCGAGATCGTGACGGCGCTCGAGACCACCTTTTCGCCCGAACCGATATGAATCTTCCAGCCGCGGTCGTTGGCGCCCTCGGTGTTCGTGGCGTCGAACACGCCCGTGGTCCCCGGATTGTCGTGCGTGGTCGGATCGCCGGTGGGTGTGGTGGCGAAGCTGGCGATCTTCACCGAGGTGCTGTTGGTCGCGCCCGCCTGCGGATTGCCTGGGTCGCTCGAATCGCGGTCCTTGAACATGTAGAACGCGTTCACGACATTGGTGTCGAACGGGTGCTCGCGATCGCCCGTGCCCATGAGCACCGCCGCGTAGTTGCCGACGCCGTCGGTGCCGAACACGATGTCCGGCGGGAACAGGAACTTGCGCTTGTTGACGATGTCGGTCGCGCCGCCCGAAGAGATCCCCGCGATGCGCGTGACCGTCCATTCGTCCATGTCGGGCGTGGCGATGTCCACGCGCCACACCTGGCCGCAGGTGTCGCCGGCGTAGATGCGGTCGGCAAAGCCGTCGCGGTTCTTGTCCAGCACCGTGGTGTCCGAGGCGATAGCGCAGGTCATGCCCGGGACGTTGAGCTTGCGAGCGCCCGCGGCGCTGGACGTGCTCAGTGCGCCCCCAGCCTGCCAGACCACCTGGCCGCTGAACGCGTCGACCACCAGGATGCCGCGCCCCTTTAAGCGGTCGAACGTCGTCGTGCCGCCGGTGGCGCCCGCGATCGTGCAGGTGCCGGTCGCGGTGAAGGTGACCGCCCCGGCCCCGATCGCCTTTCGCACCACGCTCGTCGTGCTCCACGACTCGGTGAGGCAGGGATTGAGGTCCTCGACCGCCGGCTCGTAGCCGGCGCCGAAGATCAGCACCACGTTGTCGGGGTTGCTGGCATTGCCGAGATCCGCCTTGACGCGAGCGATGCGCGGCTCGGACCAGCTCTGGCCGAACTCCTCCCAGCCCGCGTCGCCGCGTGCTTTGCGCCACAGCAGCTTCGGGTCTCCGGGGTTCGTGACATCGAGCGCATAGATGAATTCCCCGCCGCGGCGCATCGTCAGATAAATGTGGACCTTGTCGCCCTTGGTGGCGTGGACGTTGTCGCCGATGACGCCGCTCACCGTGGCGTCGCTGCAGGTCCCGGTGTCCGCCGGGTCGCAGTTGAGGGGCGTGACGACGGCGTCGCCGTTGCCCTTCGCGTCGCGCTGGTACACGCCGATCGAGCCGTCGAAGAAGTAGTCCTTGGGCGTCGCCGCGGACACGGAGGGCACCTGGCTGCGCAGGCGCTTGAGCTTGCTGAAGAACTCCTTGACCACCAAGGCCCAGCGCTCGGAGCCCGGCGTGCGCGCCGCGTCCGGCCCGCTTGCGTGGAAGTCGATGCCGCCCTTCAGCGCGTGCAGCATGCCGCCGTTCGAGCCGTAGTAGGCGTAGATGTCGTTGTCGTCGCCGTAGCGGTTGTAGTTCACGACCGCGGGGCGCGAGTGCAGCACGTCCCCGTGGATCGAGGCGCGGATGTCGGTGGTGCGCGGGATAAAGTTGGTGGCGCCGCACGGCCAATACGGCGAGTTCGTGCAATCCTGGTTCTCGTTCTCGCTGTTGTCCTGGCCGCGCACCCAGGCGACGATCTGGTCGCGCGCCGTGGTGTCGCCGATGGTCGGATCGCCCGCCGTCACGTTGCCGGTGGCCGTGCCGAGTGGCGTGATCGAGGTGATCGAGAGATCCGTCTCCGAGTAGATCGTCCCCGTGGCGCTGATGATCGGCACGATCGAGCTGATCGCAAAACCGGCCACGGCGCCGGCGGGTGTCCCGCTATACGCCGGGCATTGCCTGGCCGCCGCTATATGGAACGTGGTCGGGCTGGGAGTCGCCGTGACCGTAAAGGCTAATACCGCGGCACCTGCCGTCGTGTTGTGGCCCGGGCATCCGCCACCGCCCGTGAACAGGCCTTGAGTGCCGACTATCTCGACCACGGTCGCAGGAGCGGTTGCAGTAAAGCCATGCGGAGTGGCGGTTGTCACCACTGCGGTGTTCTGGGTGCCGCCCGAGAACGGGTACGCGATGCTGGTGATGACGACGCCCGCAAAACCGGTGCTGATCGCAGGACCGGAGGCGACCGGGAAGGTGAACGTGTTGCCGTCGATCCGGGTGATTGAAAAGTCCAGTCCGTCATAGGAGGCGCTGCCGGTATCCCGGATGCGCACGTTGCTTCCCGTCGTGAAGGTATGCGCCGCGACGGTGGCCTGGCCGGTATTGCTGGCGCCGCTCAGCGTGCCGCAGGTGGCATAGGAAAACGAGTCCGCGGCGAGAATGGTGATCGAGCCCGGCGTGCAGTTGAACGCCGTCTCGTTCGCGCCGGTGATCGTCACGCCGGGGGCGGGAATCACCGCGCCGATGGTGCCGTAGTTATGCCCTGGCACGACGGCGCGCGCCGTGGTGCCGATGCCCGGCGGCGCGCTGAGCGCGCTGACCGGTTTGCGGCTCTTGGGTTGGCTCGCCAGAGGCCCGGTATGGGGGGTCACCGGCGGCGCGGCCGTCATGTACTCGAACGTGTTTTCGTCGATGCGCGTGACGGCCGATCCGGGCAGGGGCGCGTCGTACTCGTTCGGCGCCGTGTCGATGAACGCCAGATCGCCGCTATTCATGCCGTGGCTGCCGCTTACGACGCGCGCCCTGTCGCTCTGCAGCACGACCGGGATGCGGTAGGTGAAGCTCGTCACGATTGGCGCGCTGAGCACCTGGAAGTCACCGTTGAATGCGGCGGGCGAGGCGCCTTCGATACGCACGGTGCCGCCCACGCCGAGCCCATGCGCGGCGCCGGTGACCACCGTGACGATCGAACTGCCCGGATTCGCGGGAAGGTCCTCCGCTGCCGACATGGAGGCCACGCCGACCGTGGGATACGCGCCCACGTCCGCCGGGCTCAGGTTCGCGGTGTTGAACGGCGTGCTGGCGAGCCGCTTCGAAGTCCCGTCGCAGGTGCCGGTGCTCGCGTTGAGGCAGGTGTAGAGGCTGCGGCTCGACTGATCCGTTGCGTAGGCGACGCGCAGTTGCTGCCCGGCGCCGCCCTTCTCGACCAGGTCGCCGTCGGGCAGGTCGGACGTCCCGCCGGCGCCGTTCACCGCGGCGTCGCGGTAGCGCCAGAAATCGACCGCTTCGTCATCCGTCCAGAAGCTCCGCGCGTTGGCCGAGATGAAGCCCGTACCCGAGTTTTCGGCCGCCGCGCCGGTGGCGTCGGCGAGGAACAGCTCGTCGGTGGCGGTGTTGACGCCCAGCCGGTAGAGCTTGAGATTGCCGAGCCAGCGCGGGCTCCGGTTCTCGTCCGGCCGGAACACGCCGATGTACACCTGGTTGAGGTTCGTGCCGCGCACGTTGACGCTGACCGGCAGCGTGGTCGAGGCGAACACGCTGTTCACTGCCTGCACTTCCTGGAAGATGCTCCTGATCGCCGCCTCGATCTCGGCCGTGGTGGTGATGTCGTTGATCGCGAAGTACTTGCCCTTGCCGTTGGAGGCCATGCTCTTCAGCAGGGCGGTGTGCGCGGGGCCCTGGCCGGTGGTGTTCGGCAGGATGTCGAGCGTATAGGTGTAGACGTTCTGGATGCCCGGGATGCTCAGGTTGCAGTCGCCGTTCGCCATGTAGCGCGCGTACTCGTCGGCGACGATCGCTTCCGCGCCCGAGGGGCTCAGCGGAATCTGCGTCGGCGTCGCGCCGGTGTCCGCGGTGAACATCGATTCGGCGGCCGCAATGGCGCTCGAGTTGTCGTTCGCTTCGCCGTTCGAGATGAAGATGATGAAGTTCTTCTGGCAAGCATCGATGATCGGGCTGGTATAGGCCGACGCGGCCGATACGTTCGGCAGCGCGTTGGCGGGCAGCGGGCTGCCGGCGAGGGCTTGGCGCCCGGTGGAGAAATAAACGCTCCCGCCCCCGTCGGCCTTCTGCTTGCCGTGGCCCGAGGTCGAGGTCAGGCCGGCGAAATACTTGAACATTTCAGCCATGGCGAGCGAATACACCGCGCCGTTGCCCTTGTCGCCATTCTGGTCCAGGGCGTTGATCATCGCGATCAGCTTGCCCTTGTTGGTGTTGGTGTCGCCAGCGGTGCCGGTCATGCGCCGGATGCCATAGCGCAGGTAGCCGCCGTCGACGTTGTTGTTGGGGCTGCCGGTTTCGACGAACAGCCCCAGGCCGACGTTGAAGTTGTCCGTGACGACATTGCTGATCGTGGCAGTCAGCCCGGCGCGCACGCCGTCGTACTTGGTCACGCCGCTCGAGGACTGGCTCCAGTTCGCCGAGTTGTCGACGAAGATGAACACGTTCGGCCGCGTCGCCGTGAACTGCGGGTTGGCGAGGAAGATGTCGGTGTCGTCGTTGACCGG
>DASTTC010000370.1:0-3403 GCA_035760345.1 Burkholderiales bacterium
GACGCCGCCCGCCCAGCCGCTTTCGCTCGAGATGAAGTGCTTGCTGATCAGGCCCTTCGCCTGGCGAAAGCCCGGCGCGATCTTGTGGAAGTGCGCGCGGCAGGCGGCATGGTCGATGTGCGCCGGGAGCTTGTAGCGGACAGTGGCGGTGATCATGGGCCCTCCGAGGTTGTTCGCTGGGCGAAGCTTACCCTGCCTGGCGTGCGAGGAACCGCCGTACGAGGGCGTTGACCTCTGCGGGACATTCCCAGAGAGGAAACCCGCCCGCGCCGGGGACAGTGACTCGTTGAACATTCGGTAGCGCAGACTCGAGCTCGTCCGCGACGCGAATGAAGTCCTCGACGTCGTGCTCGCCGTTGATGAGCAGTACGGGCTGCGCGATTCGGGCGAGCGCCGGTCGGATCGAGGCGACGGGTTCTGCCGCCGAAGGATGCGTCCAGGGCAGTCCTGAGAACCCGGCAACCATGTCCCAGTGCTCCTTCGCCCGGCATTCCAAGGGGCGGGCGCGGATCACGTCGAAAAACCTGGACTCACGGAACCACTCAGCGCGCGCGGCCTCGATGCCGCGCTCCCGCGCGGTCTGCTTCGCGCGCGCAATCATGGCGGTAACGTACGGCACGTCGACCCCCGGGAGGATCGCGCCGTCGAGGACCAGGGAGGCGATCAGCTGCGGGTGCTGCGCGGCGAGCATCAGGCCGATGCCTGCGCCGGTATGCGTGCCCCAGAAATGCGTGCGCTCCACCTCCGCGGCCTGAAGGGCGGCCAACACGCTTCGGGCGTATTCCGCGAGGCCGTACGGTCCGGGGAAGTCCGCTGACCGGCCGTGTCCCGGAAGGTCGATGAGCAGGAGGCGATAGTCGGCTTGGAACGCCTCGACCTGCGCGGCAAACAGGCCGCTGTGCTGCGACGCGCCGTGAACCATCGTGATCCAGGGCTTGGTCTCGCCCGCGCTCGCGATCATGGGAAGGCTAGCCTTGCCTTCTCGGCTCATACCGCATCGCCACCGCCCCCGAGCCGAACTCCAGCCGGCTCACGAGCTTCAAGTCGATACGCTTCGATAACCCCGCGAACAACGTCGGCCCGTGGCCCGCCAGCGTGGGCTGCACCACGAACTCGTACTCGTCGATCAATCCCAGCTCCGCCAACGCCAGCGGGAGCTTCACGCCTCCCACGAACAGTCCCTTACCCGACTCACGCTTCAGCCGCTGAACGGCCTTGCCCAGATCCCCGCGCACGAGCTCCGCGTTCCAATCAACCCGGTTCAGGGTGCTCGACACGACGTACTTCTTTGCCGCGTCGATCGTCCGGGCGAAGGGTTCCATCCAATCAGGCCTCGCGCCCGTCCGCGCCGGCGGCCGAAACGCTGCCTGCATCATTTCGTATGTCACCCGGCCAAACAGGAGGGCATCGGCCCGGTCGAGGTTTTCCACCGCGTGACGATGCAACTGTTCGTCGGGGATCGCTGCACGATGATCGCAGCACCCGTCCAATGTGACGTTGATGGAATACCGAAGGGGTCGCATGAGGTAAGAGTACCGATAGCCATCGGTCCGATCTCATAGTGGCAAATCGGCAATTGCAGATTGTGGCATGACCGTCTGCGCCCGTGGCGACCGCATTGCGGGCCGCGGATCGCGTCCGACGCCCGCCTCTTGTTGCGCCCGGTATGCAATTGTCGAATACTCGCGGTACGGCGCCCTCGAGCCGCACAGCCCCACGTCCATGAAGGAAGATCGATGTCATTCTACCGAGGCATGACTTGCGAGAACGTGACCATCAAAGGCGACAAAGGAACGCCGATAACGGCTTATGTGGCAAGGCCATCAGGTCCTGGCCCTTTCCCGGGCGTCGTGCTTATCCACCATCTTCCGGGCTGGAGCGAGTTCTACATTGAGACGACCCGCAGGTTCGCGCATCGCGGCTATCTCGCAATCTGCGCCAACCTCTACGAGCGCGAGGGCGGAGGCAGCGACGGCAATCCTGACGACGTCGCCGCGAAGGTACGCGCCGAGGGTGGCATCGCCGACTCGCAGATGGTCGGCGATACCGAAGCCGCCGTGAAGTGGATGCGCGCGCAGTCCGATCACAACGGCAAGGTTGGTCTTATCGGCTCCTGTTCGGGCGGCCGGCACGCCTTCATCTATGCCTGCCAGCGCAAGGACATCAATGCTTGCGTCGAGCAGTGGGGAGGCCGCGTGGTGATGGCCAAGGAGGAGCTCAATGCCAAGACGCCCGTCGCACCCATCGACATGACGAAGGACCTCAGCTGCCCGCTGCTCGGCCTGTTCGGCAACGACGATCGCGCACCGAGCCCGGAGCAGGTGAACCAGCACGAGGCCGAACTGAAGAAGCAGGGCAAGAGGTACGAGTTCCACCGCTACGACGGCGCCGGCCACGGTTTCTTCTATTGGCACCGGCCGCTCTATCGGCCCGAGCAGGCAATGGACGGCTGGAGCAAGATACTCGCGTTCCTCGACAAGCACTTGGCGAAGTAGGAGGTTCGGATATGTGTACGTCCATCATCGAGAACGCACGCGCGGAGGGCATGGCGAAGCGCGGAGACGAATGGTTCCCTCTATCGCAGGCGGTGGTTGCCTATGACCACGCGCGCCATGCGCCTCTGGGCGACGTCATCACGCTCGACTTCATCAACACGAACCTCGACCCCGGTGCGCGGGCGGGGATCGAGTTGACGCTGGAGACGGCCAAGGAGCTGCGCGCCGCTCTCGACCGGGCGATTACCGCCGCCGAGTTCGAGGAGGCGCAAGTGCGGGGCAAGGGGTCGTGCTCAGCGTCGTCAGAGCTGCGTGACGAGTTAGCGGCGGGCACTTCGGGGGGAGGTCACTCGCTAAGGGCTTTCAAGACGTTTTTACGGTATCCCGGATCTTTCTCGTGAATCTGCAAGACTCCCCTCTTCTTGTCTATATTCGTAAAGAGCTCGGCGTACTTGGACTCCGGACCATCAGCAAAGAAGAATGCTTTGCCAGCCATCGTCTGCTGATCCGCTTGCAGGACGACAAGATCAGCGTACGTTTCTTTACGAAAGCGGTTTGGGCCGGCTGGCAGCTTATATAGCTCCGAAATTACGGACAGCAGGCGATCACTCGCTTCACCTATAGACTGGTAACGGATTCCTAGCGAACGGCCCTTGGTTCTTGATATATGAATCCGCAGACCCACTAGCTGCTCTCGGTACAAGCCTTTTGCCGTGATGACACAGATCTCCCAGGCTGGGCAGATGATCGACTCGATCTTGAGATCAAGATCAACAAAGGTCGCCGGGGATCTTGGATCGGGCCGATATATCTCGGGCAACGACTGGGCGTAGGCAAACCCGTAGATGCCTAGGACGATTGCCGCCATCAATATACGGATCAGGCGCATCGAGTGACCTCTAACGTCT
>DASTTC010000371.1:0-4243 GCA_035760345.1 Burkholderiales bacterium
CGAGAACGTCACCATCGGCGAAGTGCTGATGAACGGCGACGTGTGGCGCGCGATGAAGCCCCAGCACCAGGAACTGATGAAGTCGATCGCCAGCGAGACCTTCGTCATCTGGTGGGCGAAGTGGCAGCGGCAGAACGCCGACGCCCTCAAGGAACTGCAGGAAAAGCACGGCGTGCGGATCCTGCGCACCCCACCCGCGATCCTGATCGAGTTCCTGAAGACCTGGGACATCATCGCCAAGGAGGAGAGTGCGAAGAACCCGTTCTTCAAGAAGGTGCTCGACTCGCAGCGCGCCTACGCGTCGCTGGTCGTGCCGGCGAAGCGCTTCATGTTCCCGCCGTCGCAGTTGATCCCCAACTACTATTTCCCCGAGCGCAAGGCGAAGAAATAAAGCAGCAGGTCTGGTCACGGGGGCGGTCATCCGCCCCCGTTTTCTGTAAGGGCGGCAGGAAGACAAGGAGGAGGAGGAGGAGGGCGCTGGAGGCAGCCAGCAGAAGTAACAAGCAACATTTGGCTGACAAGCGGCGCTATGCGCCGCACTGTAGATGCGCCGGGCCTCGCGCCCGGCGTTTTTTTTTGCTACAACCTCCCATGCCCATCGACTTCGACGCGCGCGTCGAGCGCACCGGCACCTGGTCGTCGCGCTGGGAGCGCTACGCCGGTCGCGACGTGATCCCGCTATGGGTGGCGGACACGGACTTTCGTGCGCCGGACTGCGTGCTGGACGCGATGGCGGCGCGGCTGCAGCACGGCGTGCTGGGCTACACGGCATCCCCGCAGGAGCTGCGCGAAGCCATCGCGGCGCGCATGCAGCGCCTGTACTGCTGGCGCATCGAGCCCGACTGGATCGTGTTCCTGCCGGGCGTGGTCCCGGGATTGCATCTGGCCGCGCGCCACCTGGCCAGCCCAGGCGAGCACGTCCTGGTGCCGACGCCCATCTATCACCACTTCAAGCGGGCGGTGGAGCTGGCGCCGCGCGAGCATACCGACGCACCGCTCGCGCTGCAGGGCGGCCGGTGGGTGTTCGATGAGGGCTGCCTTGCCGCCGCGGTGCGCCCGAATACGCGGCTGCTCTACCTGTGCAATCCGCACAATCCGGGCGGCACGATCTTCACGCGCGACGAGCTGGCGCGGATCGCCGGCCTCGCCGAGCGCCACGGGCTCGTCATCTGCTCCGACGAGATCCACGCCGACCTGCTGCTGGACGCGGGCAAGGCGCACGTGCCCATTGCCAGCCTGGCACCGGAAGTGTCGCGCCGCACCGTGACGCTGGCATCGCCCAACAAGACCTTCAACTTTCCGGGCGCCGGCTGCGCCTGGGCGATCATCGAGGACGCCGCGCTGCGGCGCGCCTTCTCGGTCGATCATCATGCCACGGTGCACGATCCCTCGCTCTTCGGTTACGTGGCCGCGCTGGCGGCCTACCGGGAAGGCGACGGCTGGCTCGCGGCGCAATTGGACTATCTGCGCGCCAATCGCGATCTCGTGCAGCGGGCGGTGGCAGCCATGCCGGGGCTTGCCATGGCGCACGTCGAGGCGACCTATCTCGCCTGGATCGATGCAAGCGGCCTCGATGTGCCGGACCCGCACGCGCATTTCCTGGCGCACGGCGTCGCCCTGTCGCCCGGGACGCAGTTCGGCGCGCCCGGCTACGTGCGCCTGAACTTCGGTACTCAGCGCGTGCGCCTCGAAGAGGCCTTGGCACGCATGGCTTCCGCCCTCTCGAGCACGCGCGCGAGATGAGGATCGCCCACGCCAAGGTCAGCCATGTGCTGCAGCGTGGAACGAATGTATTCGGTGCAGGGGCCGCGCTCGCCGACGCCCTGCGCCACCATCTGGGCGCGACTGCGCAGGTCGAGCTCGCGCGCGAACTGCGGGTGCGCCGGGTCGGCGATGAAGGCGAGGGCGCGCACCCTGCGGCCGCGCGTGATCCGCACCGGCACCAGTTTCACCTTGTAGACGCGGCGCGGCATCTCCCGGTTCCATAGCTTCGCCAGCGCCATCGGTACGCGCGCCGCGGGCACGCGGAACGCCATTCCCCAGCACGAGCCGCCCCGGCACAAGCCCATGACGAGCCCCGGGCGGCGATGCGTGCCGCGATAGCGCGTCGACAGGATGCACAGCGCCCGGTGATATCCGCGCAGCAATCCCACCGAGCGCTCCTGGTGCGGGAAGCCGGGCGACCACATGAGCGAACCGTAGCCGAACACCCACAAGTCGCCGCGCGGCAGCGCCGCGCGAAACCGAGCGAGGTCCATCAAGGCCCGCCCGGTGCGCGGCGCGCTGCGACCACCTCGAGCCAGTTCAGGTTCGCCATGGGATGTGCAGTGCGCATTATAGAATCCACGCGAGGAAAACCACGATGCGCCAAGCTACGAGTCGGCCGCCGCATGTTGGCCGCTACACGCTGGAAGAAGTCGCGCTGGCGGCGCGCAACAACGGCATGCCGCTGGAGGCGCTGCGCTACGACTTGACGCCCGCGGGCCTGCACTACTGCCTCGTCCACTTCGACGTGCCGGCGCTCGCGCCGCCCGCGTGGCGGTTGGCAGTGGATGGGCGCGTCGACACGCCGTTGTCGCTGTCGCTCGATGAACTGCGAGCGATGCCTTCGCGCAGCGTGACGGTGACCCTGGAATGCGCCGGCAACGGCCGTGCACAGATCTCCCCGCGCTATCCGTCCATCCCCTGGATCGAGGAGGGCGTCTCGACTGCCGAATGGACGGGCGTTGCGCTCGCCTCGGTGCTGCGCGCGGCCGGCCTGGGGCCGCAGGCGCAGGAGGTCGTGTTCTGGGGCGCCGATCGCGGCCTCGATCGCGGCCTCGAGCACGCCTTTGCGCGCAGCCTCGTGCCGGCAGAGGCGCTGGCCGAGGACGTGCTTCTCGCCTGGGCCATGAACGGCCACGACCTGCCCCTCCAGCATGGCTATCCGCTGCGCCTCGTGGTGCCGCGCTGGTACGGCATGGCGAGCGTCAAGTGGCTCGAACGCATCGAGGTGATCGACCGCGCTTTCGACGGCATGCAGCAGGCGCACAGCTACCATTTCCGCAAGCGCGCCGGCGAGCCCGGCGAGCCGTGCAGGCACATGCGCGTGAATTCCCTGCTTGCACCGCCCGGCATTCCCGACTTCTACACGCGCGAGCGCGTGCTCGGCCCGGGGCGCGTGGAGATCCTCGGTCGCGCCTGGTCCGGTACGGGCCCCATCACCCGGGTCGATTGCGCCGTGGACGGCGACTGGCGCGAGGCGCGGCTCGATGCAGCGCCCTCGCCGCATGCCTGGCAGCGCTGGCGCGCCGCATGGAACGCGGCACCCGGCGAGCATGAACTTGCCTGCCGTGCCACCGATGCCGCGGGCAACGTGCAGCCGCTCGAGCCGCCCTGGGACGTGACGGGATTCGGCAACAACTCGGTTCACAGAGTGGCGGTGCGCGTGGTTTAGAATCGCGCGTCGTGAACGCGCCTCTGCCCACCGCCGTCGACTGGTCACTCGCCACGCACCAGGTGCTGTCGCGCCTGGGCTTCGGCGTGGTGGGCTTCGTGCCCGACGGGGGACACAAACGGCTGATCGAGCTGTGCCAGGCCGATGCGCGCATGCGCACGGTGGTGATGAGCACGGAGGAAGAAGGCATCGGCCTGGCGACGGGAGCGTGGCTGGGCGGCGCAAAGACGGTGCTCCTCATGCAGTCGAGCGGCGTCGGCAACATCGTGAACGCCCTCGGCATGGTGAGCGAGTGCCGCATTCCGCTGCTGCTGCTGGTGACCATGCGCGGCGAGTATGGCGAGTTCAATCCCTGGCAGGTGCCGATGGGGCAGGCGACGGCCGGGGTGCTGCACGCCATGGGCGTCGTCGTGCAGCATGCGGGCATCGCGGCGGACGTGGCCGAGCATGTGGACGCGGCCGCGCGGCTCGCGTTTGGCGGCTACAGCGCGGCGGCGGTCCTCATCTCGCAGCGCGTGATCGGCATCAAGAGCTTCCAGGACCAGGCAAGCCAATGACCTTGCATCGCCGCGATGTGGTGAAGGCCCTGCTCGCCGAGCGCGGCGATTTGCTGGTCGTCGCCGGGCTCGGCTCGTCCGCCTGGGACTGCACGGCGGCAGGCGACCACCCGCTCAACTTTCCGATGTGGGGTGCGATGGGCTGTGCGGCAGTGACCGGCCTCGGGCTGGCGCTCGCCCAGCCCGCACGCCGCGTGCTGGTGCTCACCGGCGACGGCGAGATGCTGATGGGCCTCGGTTCGCTCGCCAC
>DASTTC010000372.1:0-9921 GCA_035760345.1 Burkholderiales bacterium
CGCGTTGGCGTTGGCCTCGCGGATGCGATCGGCGTCGATGTCGATACCGATCGCGCGCACGCCGTACTTCCTGGCCGCCGTCACCGGGATGCGGCCATCGCCCGAGCCCAGGTCGTAGAGCACGTCGCCCTTCTTCACGTCCGCCAGGCGCAGCATGTCCTCGACGACCTCCTGGGGCGTGGGTACGTAGATGACGTCGGGTGCACGCTGCGTATCGCGCGCCACCGTTGCCGTCGCTGCACATGCCGCGAACAGCGCTGTCGCGATCAGGGTTGGTAAACGCATGGCTTCTCCGGGGGAAACGGTCCCGGCGATTATGCACGAAGCCGACAGTGCGTCAGCGTGCGAAGCCCGTGGCCCAACGGCCAGCCGCCACGGCATCGTCGACGTCAGTGTTGCCTTTCGCCTTGTCGGCTTCCGGCGACGGCTTCGGCTTTGCGGACGCTGGGCGCGGATGGCTTTGCGACAGTGCGGCTTCGAGGTCGCGCGTGCCGTGCACTTCGAATCGCGCCCAAAGAATCAGCAGGATGGCGAGCAGGACGGCCAGGATTCCCACCCAGGCGACGACCGGGTGTTCGCCATCGGATTCCTGCTTCAGCGCGGGCGACATGAGGGGATCTATGCAAAGTTCGTGCCGATTGGACAAGGCGTACCGCGCGCAGTTCTCGCGGCCTACTCTCCCGCGATGGTCATGTTCTGCACCAGGACGGAGCCGCTGCTGCGCGAGCCGCGCACCACGATGTCGCTGCCGGCACCCGCGATGCCCTGGAACATTTCCTTGAGATTGCCGGCGATGGTGATCTCCTCGACCGGATAGGCGATCTCGCCGTTCTCGACCCAGTAGCCGGCCGCGCCGCGCGAATAGTCCCCGGTCACGAGGTTCACGCCGTGGCCGAGGAGCTCCGTGACCAGCAGGCCCCGGTGCATGCGCGCCAGCATGCCCCGGAAGTCGGGCCCGTCGGCGGCCAGCGCCAGGTTGTGGCTGCCGCCCGCATTGCCGGTGCTGCGCAATCCGAGCTTGCGTGCGGCGTAACAGCCGAGGAAGTAGCCCTCCAGCACGCCGTCTCGCACCACCGTGCGCGCGCGGGTCGCGACCCCTTCGTCGTCGAACGGCGAGCTGGCGAGGGCGCGCGGCTCCAGCGGTCGCTCGTCGATCGTGACACCGGGCGCGAACACCGGCCGGCCGAGGCAGTCGGCAAGGAACGTTGCCTTGCGATACAGATTGCCGCCACTGGCCGCCGCGACGAAACTGCCGAGCAGCAGGGCCGCCTGCGGCGCCTCGAACAGCACCGGCGCCTGCCGCGTGCCGATGCGGCGCGCGCCTAGTCGCGCGAGCGCACGCTCGCCCGCGTAGCGCCCGAGAGCCTCGGCATGAGCGAGTTGCGCCGGCACGCGCGCGGCGCTGTACCAATCGTCGCGCTGCATGCCGCGCGCATCCTCGGCGATGACCGCCAGGTACAGCGAATGCCGCGAGCTCGGGAAGCCCGCCATGAACCCCAGGCTGTTGGCGAACACGAACTGCACCTGCTGCGCGGACACCGAAGCCCCCTCGGAATTGCGGATCCTCGGCGAAAGCGCGAAGGCCGCGGCTTCGCAGCGCTTCGCGATGTCGATCGCCTCCGCGGGCTCGAGCGCCCACGGATGGTAGAGGTCGAGGTCCGGCAGGTCGCGCGCCAGCAATTCCGGCTCGGGCGGCCCCGCGCAGTCATCCGGCGCGGTGTGGCGCGCGATGGCGAGGGCCGCTTCGACCGTCTGCGTCAGCGCCGCGGCGGAGAAATCCGACGTGCTGGCATGGCCGCGACGCGCCTGGGGCCGGTCACCCAGGTACACCGTGACCCCAAGGCTCTTGTCCCGATTGTGCTCGATGGTGTCGATCGCGCCCTTGCGCACCGTCACGGACAGGCCGTGGCCTTCGCTTACGTCGCACTCGCAAGCGCTCGCGCCCAGGCGCCGGGCGTGCGCCAGCGCCTGCGCGGCGAACGCCTTCATCTGGTCCTGGGTATGGGTGAAGCGGCCCCCGTTTTTCATGGCGCGCTATCATAGCAGCGCCATGCAGGACGACATCGTCAGCAAGACCCAGCGCAAGCGCGAGATGCACGAGCTGCAGTCGCTCGGCGCCGCGCTGGTGGAGCTGTCCGCCGCGCACCTGGAGCGCATCGCGATGCCCGAGGCGCTGGCACAGGCGGTGCTCGAGGCGCGGCGCATCGACAGCCACGAGGCGCGGCGCCGGCAGGTGCAGTACATCGGCCGCCTGATGCGCGAGCTCGACGCCGAGCCGATTCGCGCGCAGCTCGCGGCGCTGCAAGGCGGCTCCGCACAGGAGCGCGCGCGCCAGCAGCGGCTCGAGCACTGGCGCACACGACTGCTCGAGGACGACGGCGCGCTCACCGAGTTCGCGCATGCGCATCCTGCGTGCGACCTGCAGCAACTACGCACTTTGATCCGCAATGCGCGCAAGGAACAGGTCGAGGCACGCGCGCCGCGGGCGTTCCGCGAGCTGTTCCGCGTCGTGCGCGAGGCCGCGGGTGGGTGACATGCTGGTCGTCGGCGTGCTCGCGGCGAGCGATCGCGCCTCGGGTGGGGTGTACCAGGACGAAGGCATCCCCGCGCTGAAGGCGTGGCTCGCCCGCGCGATCGCTTCGCCCGCCGTGCGCTTCGAGGAGCGGCTCATTCCCGACGAGCAGCCGGTGATCGAGGCCGCGTTGGTCGATCTCGTCGACGCGAAGGGCTGCCACCTGGTACTGACGACGGGTGGCACGGGCCCCGCGCCCCGCGACGTGACGCCGGAGGCGACGCTCGCGGTCGCCGACAAGGTGCTGCCCGGCTTCGGCGAGCAGATGCGCGCGGTCAGTCTCAAGTACGTGGCGACCGCGATCCTGTCGCGGCAGATGGCGGTGGTGCGCAAGCAGGCGCTGATCATCAACCTCCCCGGCCAGCCCAAGGCGATCAAGGAGACGCTTGACGGTGTGTTCGCGGCGGTGCCGTATTGCATCGACCTGATCGGCGGTCCTTACATCGAGACCGACGAGACGGTGATCAAGGCGTTCCGGCCGAAGTCCGCGCACAGGCCCAAGGCCGCATGACGCAGTCGCTGGAGGCCGTCGAGATCGAGACGGCCGCGTCGCCGGACGCATCGGTCATCTGGCTGCACGGCCTGGGGGCCGACGGCCACGACTTCGAGCCCGTGGTGCCGGAGCTACGGCTGGCGCCGATGCTGCGCCTGCGCTTCGTGTTTCCCCATGCGCCCGTGCGGCCGGTGACGCTCAACATGGGTATGCGCATGCGAGCCTGGTACGACATCCTGCAATTGGGCGGCGGGCCCGAAGACGAAGTCGGCGTGCGCGCCTCCCAGGGCATGGTGGAAGCACTGATCGAACGCGAGCGCAGCCGTGGCGTTGCTGCGCGGCGCATCGTCCTCGCGGGTTTCTCCCAAGGCGGCGCCATTGCGCTGCACACCGGGCTGCGGCATGGGCAACGCCTGGCCGGCATCCTGGCCCTGTCCACTTACCTTCCGCTGGCGGGGTCGCTGCAGGCGGAGCGTAGCGAGGCCAATCGCGACGTGCCGATCTTCATGGCCCACGGCGAACTCGACGACATCATCCCGCTCACGCGCGCGCAGCAATCGCGCCAGGCGCTTGCGGCCCAAGGCTACGCACTGCAGTGGCATTCGTACCCGATGCCGCACTCCTTATGCGGCGAGGAGATCGCCGACATCGCGGCGTGGCTTGCCGCAAACCTGTGATCTGCGTCACGTTCCGGGCGCGGGCCGGGCAGCGGCTTCGTGCGAGAATCGGAGCACACCGCCCCTATGCGCTTTCTCATCGTGGACCAGTCCCGCGATTTTCGCGGCGCGGTGTCCGGCATGCTGCGCACGCGCTGGCCTGCCGCGACCCTTGAGGAATGGGACCCGGCGCAGCGCGGCCATCCGCAAGCCGCGCTTCGCCAGGGGGGCTATGCGGCCATCCTCCTTTATGTGGAGCCCGACGACGGCACGGGCCTGGACTGGCTGGCGGACATGCTGCGCGAGCCGCAGGCGCCACCGGTGGTGCTGCTGACCGAGACGGGCGGGGAGAGCCTGGCGGTCCGGGGAATGAAGGCCGGTGCGGCGGACTTCCTGCGCAAGCCGGACCTCACCGGCGAGCGCCTGGTGCGCGCGATCGAGGACGCGGTGCGCGAGCACGAAGCGCGCCGCGCCGAGAAAGCGGATCCGGCTGCCTTTCTGCAGCGCACGATGCCGCTCGACGCGCGGCACATCGGCGTTCCATTGCAGGGCAGCGAGCGGCGCATTCCGGGCTACCGCAACCTGAGCAAGATCGGCGCAGGCGGCATGGCGCAGGTGTACCTCGCCGAGCGGGAGCGAGACGGCCAGCAGCTGGTGCTCAAGGTGCTCGATCCGGCGTTGCGCGCCGACGAGACGTTCTTCAAGCGTTTCGTGCAGGAGTACAAGCTGATTGCCGGGCTGCAGAACGAATTTGTCGCGCAGATCTACGACCAGGGCTTTGCCGGCGAGCACCCCTACATCGCCATGGAGTACCTGTCGGGCGGCACGCTCGCCACCCGCATCCACGAAGGCATGACCTCGCTGAGCGCGTTGCGCGTCACGTCCCAGATCGCGCGCGCGCTCGACGCCATCCACGAGCGCGGCGTCATCCACCGCGACCTCAAGCCACCCAACATCCTGTTCCGCGACAATGGCCGGGCCGTCCTGGTGGACTTCGGCCTGGCCAAGAGCCTGTCGGCCAACACCACGTTGACGCGCCACGGCGAGGTCATCGCCACGCCGCGCTACATGAGCCCGGAACAATGCGTGGGCAGGCCCGCTGACCGCCGCTCGGACCTGTACAGCCTCGGCGTCATCTTCTACGAGATGCTGAGCGGCCGCCGGCTGTTCGAGGCCGAAGGCCCGGCGGGGCTGGTGTACCAGCACGTGCACGGACCCGTTCCGCGGCTGCCCGCGCGCCTCGCCGGATACCAGGGTATCCTCGACCAGCTGCTCGCGAAGGCGCCCGCGGATCGATTCCAGAGCGCGCGCGAGCTCTATTCCATGATCGCCATATGACGCCCGACAACCCCGGCGAACGGCAGTACCTCGATCTCCTGGCCGAAGTGCTGGAGCGCGGCGCGCACAAGTCCGATCGCACCGGCACCGGCACGCGCTCCGTGTTCGGCCGTCAGATGCGCTTCGCGCTGGACGGAACTTTCCCGCTGCTGACCACCAAGAAGCTGCACCTGAAGTCGATCATCTACGAGCTGCTGTGGTTCCTGCGCGGCGACACGAACGTGCGCTGGCTGCAGGCGCACGGCGTGAGCATCTGGGATGAATGGGCCGACGACAACGGCGAACTCGGACCGGTGTACGGCTATCAATGGCGGCATTGGCGCACCCCGGACGGGCGCGACATCGACCAGATCCGGCAGGTGCTGGAGAACATCCGCGCCCGGCCCGACTCGCGCCGGCACCTGGTGAGCGCATGGAATCCGGCGGACGTGGACAAGATGGCGCTGCCGCCGTGTCACGCGCTGTTCCAGTTTTACGTGGCGCAGGGCACGCTGTCGTGCCAGATGTACCAGCGCAGCGCGGACCTGTTCCTCGGGGTTCCCTTCAACCTCGCGTCCTACGCGCTGCTCACGCGGATGGTGGCCCAGGTCTGCGATCTGCGGCCCGGCGAGTTCGTGCTCACGCTGGGCGATGCGCACCTGTACACGAACCATCTGACGCAGGCCCGAGAGCAATTGTCGCGCACGCCGCGGGCGTTCCCGCGCATGCGCCTGAATCCCGCCGTGCGCGATTTGTTCGCGTTCCGCTACGAGGACTTCACGCTCGAGGATTACGATCCGCACGCGGCCATCAAAGCGCCGATCGCGGTATGAAAAAAAGAAGGCCCGCCGTGTAGGGGGAAAGGGCGGGCCCGGGGAGAAGTTGCCGAGGGTCGTTGGGCAGTCTCGTCTACAGGCTCCCTGCCGCGAGCATCTGTCCGAGATAGATCAGCCCCGCGGCTGCGAAACCGTAGACCACGGCATCCGCGATGCGGGCACGCTGCGTGGGCACCCAGCCGGGCAGCGCCCACACCACCGCCGCTGCCCCAATGACCGCGGACAGCAAGGCTGCGCCCAGCCCGACGCTGTGGCCAAAGGCCTGTACGACCCAGCCCTGGGGGGCGATCATCCTGTAGATTGAGCCGCTGATTCCGACCAGCACCAATGCGCTGACCGCGAAACCGCCTGCCACTTGCGCGAAGACCGGAAGCTCGATCTTGCTCTTCACCTGTTCCATGCCGCCAGTCTCCGCAAGCGCCGTGCCAAGTTCTGAAAAGAGTCAATATTTCAAGGCGCTAACGTGGGTCCGTGACCTATTTCTCTGCCCGGAAATCCATCATTCCGTCTGCCGCGGACGACGACGCAGTTCACGGGCGGCGCAACAGCTTGATGGCGCGCATATTTTCTTGTCGCCGCGCGGCGACAGCTTCAGGACTCGGCCGCCGCCTTCACCTTGAACATCCCCGGTTCCAGCGCGTGACGCTCCAGCAGCCGGTAGAACTCCGTGCGGTTGCGGCCCGCCAGTCGCGCCGCCTGCGTCACGTTTCCGCCCGTGATCTTGAGGATGCGCACGAGGTACTCACGCTCGAATGCGCGCCGCGCCTCGTCGAGCGGGGTGAGTGAGCCGTCGCCCACGTCCAGGGCCTGGCGCACGAGCGACGCCGAGATCATCTCGCTGGTGGTCAACGCGACCGCCCGTTCGATCACGTTGAGCAGCTGGCGCACGTTGCCCGGCCACGCCGCGCTCACCAGGAGTTCCATCGCCTCGGGCGAGATGCCCAGACGCGGGCGGCCGTAGCGCTCGGCCAGTCGCGCCAGGAAATGCCCGGCCAACAGGGGCACGTCCTCGCGCCGCTGAGCCAGCGTCGGCAACTCGAGCTTCACCACGTTGAGCCGGTAGAAAAGATCCTCGCGAAATTCGCCGGTGGCGATGCGCTCCTCGAGCTTGCGGTGGGTCGCGGAAATCACGCGCACATCGATCGGCATGGCGTCGTTCGCGCCTACCGGCCGCACCACGCGATCCTCGAGCGCCCGCAGCAGCTTGACTTGCAGCGCCGGCGGCATGTCGCCGATTTCATCCAGGAACAGCGTCCCGCCCTCGCAGGCCTGGAACAGACCCCTGCGGTCCTGTACGGCGCCGGTGAAGGCGCCTTTCTTGTGGCCGAAGAGCTCCGACTCAAGCAGGCCCTCTGGAATCGCACCGCAGTTCACCGCAATGAACGGCCCGCCCGAGCGGCGGCTGGCGAGATGGATGGCCCGCGCCAGCAGCTCCTTGCCCGTGCCACTGGCGCCGAAGATGCAGACGCTCGCATCCGAAGCGGCCACGCGCTGCGCCTGCCCGAGCAGCGCTTCCATCAGTGCCGAGCGCGTAATGAGCTCGGCGCGCCAGTGCGCGCGATCGCCGCTCGGCGCAGTCGACAAGCGCAGGGCATCGGCGACCGTCTCGAGCAGCACCTTGGGCTCGAACGGCTTGGTGAGAAAGCTGAAGACGCCCCGGCGCGTCGCTGCGACCGCATCCGGAATGGTGCCGTGCGCGGTGAGGATCACCACCGGCAGCGACGGCGCCTGACGGTGGATGGCGTCGAACAGGCCCAGCCCGTCCATGCCCTGCATGCGCAGGTCCGTGATGACGAGCTGCGGGCGCTGTACCGCGAGGCTGGCGAGCGCGGCGTCCGCGGACTCGACGGCGGTGACGCGGTAGCCGGCGGCCGTGAGACGCATCGAGATCAGGTGCAGCAAGTCCTTGTCGTCGTCGACGAGCAGGATGGAAGGGGCTTCGAGATTCATGGTTTTACCTTTGCAATTTTCTGCGACGTTCTTCGCGCTCGAGGATGCTGCGCTCGATCGCCTTCAGGGCCTCCACCTGCCGATGCAGGGTTGCGGCGCGCTCCGTACTCGCCGCCTCGCGGCGCTCCGCAGTCTCCGCGCGCGCATCCGCCTCCTTCACCCGCAGCTCGGCCGAGCGCGTCCGCAGCTCCGCCGCGCGCAGCTCCAGTGCCAGTTTCTGCCGCTCGGCGATGCTCACGGCGAGCATGCGCGCCAGTTGCGCCAGGGGCGTGCCGTCCGGCTGCGCGGCGAGCAGCTCGAGAAGGGCGGCGGCCTGCGCGTCGTCGCGCCAGGGAGGCGGCAGGGTGGCAAGCATTGCCGCCAGCCTCACGCGATTCGTGTCATCGGGCACCGCCGCGTAATCCTGCCGCGCTTGCGCGACGCTGCGGCGCTGTTCCTCCGGCGTCGCGCTCGAGCCACGCACGGCAGCGCCCACGATCTCCCGCACCTGGAGCGCCTCGCCGGCGTCGGGCCGCAGTGCGGCGCATCCCGCGAGCAGCGCCACGATCAGGGCCAGCGGGACTCTCATGCCGCCTCCACCGCCAGCAGCGCCGGCCGCTTGGGCAGCGTCACGCGAAAATGCCCGCCACTGGCCTCGGCCACGAGGGCGATGCGCCCGCCATGTGCTTCCGCGTACTCGCGCGCGATCGCCAGACCCAGACCGCTGCCCTCCACGCGCCCGCCCGCCTTGGCGCGGCCGCGAAAGAAGGACTCGAACACCGCTTCCCGCTCGACCGGCGGCACCCCGGGGCCGGAGTCGATCACCTCGATGGTGACGCGGCCGTCGGCCTCACGCGAACGAACGGTGATGCTGCCACCGGGTGGCGTGAACTTGACCGCATTGCCCAGCAGGTTGTCGACGATGGAGCGCAGCTTTTCCGCATCGCCTTGCACTGCCACGGGCGCCAGCTCCAAGGACACGCGTTGCCCCTTGGCGAGGGCCGCCAAGCGATGGGCGTCGGCCACCTCGCGCACCAGCGCGTCGAGCTTCACCGTGCTGACCTCGAGCGAGGAAGCCGCATGCAGGGCGCGCTGGTAGTCGAGCAGGTCCTCGATCAGTCTTTGCAGTCTCACGCTATTGTCCCGGATGATGCTGACCACCGCGCGCTGCGGCGGGGCCAGCGGCCCCGCCACCTGGTCATTGAGCAGTTCCGCGCCTTCGCGCAGGGAGGCCAGGGGCGTCTTGAGTTCATGGGACAGGTGGCGCAGGAATCGGTTCTTCTGCGCCTCGAGTTCGGTGAGGCGCTGGCGCAGCCATTCGAGCCGCTCGCCGAGCTCGCGCAGGTCCTGCGGCCCGCCGACGTGGATCGGCTGCGAAAAATCGGGCCCCCCCAGTTGCCGGATCGCGGCGTTGAGTTCGGCAATCGGTCGCGCGATGATGCGCGTCAACGCGAGCGCAGCGACCAGCGCCACGGCGATGGCGACCAGGACCAGCGCGAGCAGCTGCCGCTGCACGCTCTCGGCGCGGGCGCGCAAGCGCTCGACTTCCTGGTCCGCGACGCGCGCGCTGATGGCGAGGACCTCGTGGCCGCTTTCCGCCAGCTCGCCGACGCGCGCGCGCACCGCATTGATGGCGGGCTGCGATTGCGGCGATGACACGAGCATTTCATAAAGCGCCTGTTCGCGCGCCACCGTGCGATCGAGAGCGGCGAGTTGCTGCGCGTCGAGGGGCAACCGGGCCAGCTCGGCGGCAAGCTGCGCGAAGTCCTCGTGCAAGCGCTCGTAATCCTGCAGTAGCCCGGTATCAGGCAGCACCGCCACTTGCTGCGCGAGCCGCTCCACCGAGCCGATGCGGCTTACGAGCGCGCGGCTGCCGCGCGCCGCCTGCGCGGCGTTGTAGACGGCACTGCGGCTTTGCTCCGCGAGATGCTGCGTGCTCCACGCGGAGTACAGCAGCGCGCCGGCAAGCGGCAGGGCCACCAGCAGAAAGCCGGTGACGAGCAATCCGAGGAAGGAACGCGGATACCGCAGGGCCGGCCTCGGGAAACTGTCCTGAGGTCCCATGTTTCTATAATCGCACGTAAGACAATGTCAGGACGAGCCTTATGTCACACCTTG
>DASTTC010000373.1:0-2426 GCA_035760345.1 Burkholderiales bacterium
CAGCCCGCTCAAGCTTCGCGTGAAGGGCGCAGCGACGCCCGCCTTGCGGGCGACTTCCAGCGTGCCGGTGAGCAGGCCGTCGATCTCGAGCGATTTCCCGGCTTCCATGTCCTGCAGCATGGAGGTCTTGAAGCGCCCGAGGTGGCGCGCCATGTCGATGCGCGCCTCCGGGTCGATGTCCGCATCCACGCCCACGGCGCGGCCGATCTCCAGCACTTCGCGCATGATGGCCACCATGTACTCCTTCACTTCCGCGTCGGCGATCAGCCGGTCGGCGGTGGACAGCGTGAGCGCGGAGACCGGGTTGAAGCTGACGTTGCCGAGGAGCTTCACCCAGAAGTCCTTCTCGATGAAATCGCTCTGCAGGCAATCGAAGCCCGCCTGCGACAGCGCGCCGGCCAGGCGCTGCGTGCGCCCGGTGATGTGGCGCCCGGGCTCGCCGAGGATGAGCTTGTTTCCCATGTTGTGGCTGACGAGGCCCGGTTCGGGCGTCGAGGCTGCCAGATGCACGACGCAGCCGACAATGCGCGCGGTGGGCATCGCCCGCGACAGCGCGCCGCCCGGATCGAGGCTCTCCAGGTGAAGCTTGCCGTCGCCGAACGTCAGCCGGTCGAAAAACCACCACGGCACGCCGTTCATCGCCGTGACGATCGTGGTATCGGGCCCGGTGAGGGCCGGCATCGCGCGCGCGGCATCCGGCAGGCTCTGCGCCTTCACCGCGACGATCACGCAGTCCTGGGGGCCGAGCGCCGCCGCGTCGCTTTCCGCGCGCACGGGGAAGGCGTTCACTTCGCCGGAAGCCAGCGTGCGGATGCGCAGGCCGTGCTCGCGGATCGCCGTCAGGTTCGCGCCCCGCGCCACGACCGAGACCTCGTGACCGGCCTTTTGCAGCCAGCCGGCCATCACGCCGCCCACTGCGCCGGCGCCGAAGATGCAGATTTTCATAGTGCTATTCTAGCGTCGTAGGGTGGGCCATCGGCCCACCATAGGGTGGGCCATGGGCCCACCGTACAAAGAGGAATGCACATGTTCGCGTTCATGAAGAAGATGACCGAGCTTCTGCCCAAGGACAGCACGATCCCGGGCCGCAAGGAATCGATGCGCGTGCCCGAGACGCATTTCGTCAACGGCCATCGCATCGTGCCGCCGTTTCCCGCAGGCCTGCAATTCGCGCAGTTCGGGCTGGGCTGCTTCTGGGGCGCGGAGCGCATCTTCTGGCAGACGCCCGGTGTGTACAGCACCGCCGTCGGCTACGCTGGCGGCGAAACGCCCAACCCGACGTACGAGGAAGTGTGCAGCGGCTTCACCAATCACACCGAGGCGGTGCTGGTGGTGTTCGATCCGAAGCAGATTACGTTCGAGCAACTGCTCAAGGTGTTCTGGGAGGGCCACGATCCGACGCAAGGCATGCGCCAGGGCAACGACCGCGGCAGCCAGTACCGCTCGGCGCTCTACACCTGTGACGAGGCGCAGATGAAGACGGCGCTCGCCACGCGCGATGCGTTCCAGGCGGCGCTGAAGGCGAAGGGCTACGGCAGGATTACCACCGAGATCAAGCCCGCGCGCGAGTTCTACTACGCCGAGGACTATCACCAGCAATATCTTGGCAAGGACCCGAACGGCTACTGCGGGTTGGGCGGCACGGGTGCGGTCTGCCCGGTGGGCGTTACGCCGCGCGCGTAAGCACCGCCATCTGAGTCGAGCTGCCGACTTCCGCATCGGGCTCCCCGATATCGCCGAAGGCGACGCGGTAGCCGTTGCGCCCGGCTACGCCCCGCGCCCAGCTGCGGAACTTCGCGCGGGTCCATTCGAAGCGATGATCCGGATGACGAAACGACCCTGGCGGCGTGCCGTGGATCGGGTTGTATTCGCTGTTCGGCGTGGTGACCACCACGGTGGCCGGGCGGTAGCTGCCGAAGACCGCCCGTTCGACGGAGGAAAGCCGGTGCGCATCGATGTGCTCGAGGGTCTCCACCATCGCCGCGGCGTCGAAGCCCGAAAAGCGTGCATCGGGTACGGCAAACGAGGCCTCCACCAGGTTCAAGCGGCCGGCCAGCGCACCGGGCTCGGCCTGCAGCAGGGCCCTGGCATCGAGCAGCGCGTCGGGCGAGACGTCGATGCCCACGATCCTTTCGAACTGCGCTTCGCGCGCCAGGCGCAGCAGCAGCTCGCCGCCGCCGCAGCCCAGATCGAGCACACTGCGGGCGCCGCATTGCAGCAGCTCCCGCAACACCGTGTCGAGGCGCTGCTCGTGAAGCGCCTTGGTCTCGCCCTTGGTCAGGCGAAAACCGCGTCGCTCGCCGCGATCTCGCGCAGCGCGCGGAACTCGATGCGCGGCCAGTGGTCCTCGGTCGCCTGCAGCTCGCCGCGGTGGGCGCACAGGTAGGCCAGCGCGCCGGAGGCGTCCCGCGCGAGCCGCGCCGGGT
>DASTTC010000374.1:0-2429 GCA_035760345.1 Burkholderiales bacterium
GCTGATCTGCCTGCTGGCCGGCCGGGAGAACGGCGTGTGGTTCTCGGCCGTCTACGAATCGCGGGTGGAGGCCATGCTCGAGTACCTCGCCTCGGTGATGGACGCGGGCGGCAACGTGCCGATGTTCGGCGATGCCGACGATGGCCGCGTGGTGGGGCTCGCCCCGGCCGCAGGCTTTTCGTCCTACCGGTCGCTGCTCGCCACGGGCGCCATCGTATTTCGCAACGGCGAGTTCAAGCGCAAGGCCGGACCGCTCGACGACAAGACGCGCTGGCTGGTGGGTGAGCAGGCCGATGCGCTATACGATGCGCTGGCCGTGCCGGCCGCCAGTTCGCCGCCGCGCCAGAGCTTCCCCGCCGGCGGCTACTACATCCTCGGCAGCGACTTCGACACCGAGCGCGAGATCCGCCTGGTCGTCGATGCGGGGCCGCTGGGGTTCCGCTCCATTGCCGCCCACGGGCATGCGGACGCCCTGTCGTTCACGCTTTCGGTCGGCGGCCTGGAGTTCCTGGTCGATCCCGGCACCTATGCCTACCATACGCAGGGCGAGTGGCGCCGGTACTTCCGCGGCACCGCCGCGCACAACACCGTGCGCGTGGATGCGCGGGACCAGTCGCAGTCCGGCGGCAAGTTCATGTGGCTGCGCAAGGCGCGCGCGGGCTGCAACCTGTGGGACAGCACGCCCGGGCACGACCGGTTCGAGGGCTGGCAGGACGGTTACCGGCGGCTGCAGGACCCGGTGGTGCATCGCCGGCGGATCGTGCTGGACAAGGCCTCGAGGCGCGTGACCCTCGAGGACTCGCTGCAGATGACGGGCGAGCACGACATCGAGCTGCTGTTCCATTGCAGCGAGCAATGCCTGGCCGAGCCCGCTGGCGGCGGCTACGAGCTGCGCCAGGCCGGCAGGACGCTGCGCCTCGGCCTGCCGCAGTTCAAGGCGGCGAGCGAGCGCCTCTACGTCGGCAGCGTCGCGCCCATCTTCGGCTGGGTGTCGCGGCGCTTCGACGAAAAACAGCCGGCACCGACGATTGTCTGGCGCTGCCGGATCAAGGGCGACGTCGTCCTGCGCACCGAGATCGCCTGCTGAACCGACCGGTCTAGTCGCGCCCGCCCGGAGCGTCAAACGCCCCACCCATACTGCACTTGATGAAACCTGCAGGTAAACAAGGAACGCCATGAGGATCAGCGTACTGGGTCTCGGGTACGTCGGCACCGTGACGGCCGGCTGCCTGGCGCAGCAAGGCCACCAGGTGATCGGCGTCGACCCGGAGCCGCGCAAGGTGGACCTGATCAACGCCGGCCGGTCGCCGATCGTCGAGAAGGATATCGGCAAGATCATCGAGCAGCAGGTCGCGGCGGGCCAGCTCGTCGCCAGCATCGAGGCGATCGACGCGGTGCAGCGCTCCGATCTGGTGATGGTCTGCGTGGGCACGCCGAGCCGCGGCAACGGCGACATCGACCTCACGTACATACGCCGTGTCGCCGAGCAGATCGGCGAAGCCCTGCGCCACCACCCAGGCGCGCCCGCCGTGGTGTTCCGCAGCACGATGCTGCCCGGCACCATGCGCGAAGTGGTGATCCCGGCGCTCGAAGCGGCCTCGGGGCGCAACGCCGGCACGGAGTTCGGCGTGTGCCTCAACCCGGAGTTCCTGCGCGAAGGCAGCGCGGTGCACGACTACTTCAACCCGCCCAAGACGGTGATCGGGGAGCTGAACGAGGCGAGCGGCAAGCTGCTGGCGAGCCTCTACGCGCACCTCGATGCGCCCCTGGTGCGCACCGACATCGAGACCGCGGAGATGGTGAAGTACGCCGACAACGCCTGGCACGCGCTGAAGGTCGGCTTCGCCAACGAGATCGGCAATGTGTGCAAGGGACTCGACGTCGACGGCCACAAGGTGATGGACATCTTCTGCAAGGACACCAAGCTCAACCTGTCGCCCTACTACCTCAAGCCCGGTTTCGCCTTCGGCGGCTCCTGCCTGCCCAAGGACCTGCGCGCGTTGCTGTACAAGGCAAAGCGGCTGGACGTCTCCGTGCCGATCCTCTCGGCGATCCTGCCGAGCAACGAGCAGCAGATCGAACGCGGCGTGCGCGCGGTGGTCGAGCGCGGCAGCAACAAAGTCGGCGTGCTCGGCTTCAGTTTCAAGGCCGGAACGGACGACCTGCGCGAGAGCCCGGTGGTGGAACTGACCGAACGGCTGCTCGGCAAGGGGTTCGATCTGCGCATCTACGACAGCAACGTCAACATCGCGCGCATTCACGGCGCGAATCGAGACTACATCCTGAACCGCGTGCCGCACATCTCGCGCCTGATGGTGTCGAGCGTCGGCGAGGTGATGAGCCACGCCGACACGATCGTGATCGGCAATGCGTCGCCCGAGTTCACCGATGTGCCCGAACGCCTGCGCGAGCGTCAAAGCATCGTGGAC
>DASTTC010000375.1:0-2090 GCA_035760345.1 Burkholderiales bacterium
GAGGGCCGCTCGGCATCCCCTACCCGGCGGCATCGCGCGAACTCGTGCCGCAGGCGGTGCTGCTGCCGATGAACGGTTGGGACGCGCAGGGCTACCGTCTCGGCTATGGCGGCGGGTACTTCGACCGTACGCTCGCCGCACGGCAGGAAAAACCCCTGGTGATCGGCGTCGCCTACGAGCAGGCGCGCCTCGAGACGATCCATCCGCAGCCCTGGGACATTCCCGTGGACTACGTGGTGACCGAGCGCGGCGTGTACCGCCGCGACCCCGAGGGCCGCGTGTTTCTCGGTGCGCCCGAGCCGCAGGGTGACTCGACGCTCGCCTCGCCGGTGTGCTACGCCGACGAGCGCATCGTGCGCGGCGACTAGCGCGATTTCTCCAACGCAATCTCGAGGCCCAGCATGAGCTGGCTGCGGCGGTAGTCGTAGGCGTCGATGCTCGAGTCGCTGCGATAGTAGCTGTAGTCG
Source organism: Burkholderiales bacterium (assembly GCA_035760345.1). Lineage (GTDB taxonomy): Bacteria > Pseudomonadota > Gammaproteobacteria > Burkholderiales > SG8-39 > JAABQT01. Next base: position 468 of record DASTTC010000375.1, read on the forward strand.
ACGAACGCGCGCCGCCCGGCGCCCGCGTCGCGGCTGGCGCGCAAGGCAAGGCCGTGGCGCGTGTCGCGCCGCGCGAGCACGTCGCGATAGCGGCTCGCGCGGTACTCCGCGCGCGCCTCCGTCTGCCAGCCCGCCACGTCGGGCAGCTCCGCGATGGCCAAAAGCACGTGTCGCCTCGGCGAGTAGCCGGGATCGCGGCGGTCCTCGATATCGAGCTGATAGCCCGCGCGCCACAAGGCGCGCTGCCACGCGAAACCGACGTCCGCGGCCAGGCGCTGCTGCCACCCGTCGAGATGCCGGTAATGGCCGCCGCCGTCGATGCGCGCGAGTTGATAGCGCCCGCGCAGATCGCGGCCGGCCTGCAGGCGGGTGCGCGCCTGCGCATCGAGCGCCACCGCCTGCTCCAGCAACTGGCCGTCGAAATAGACGAGGCTGTAGTCGCCGCCCACGCTGAACTGGGCAGCGCCCGTGTCCGTGTCGCGGCTGATGCCGGCGCGCAATCCCTGCAGGTCGAACTCGCCCTGATCGAGGTACTTGCGCAGGACGAAGGCGCCGTGCGCGTTCCAGCCGCGCGCCGCATTGCCGCTCAGATTTCGGGTCGACGCGCCGAGGGCCTCGACGAAGGTATCGCCGCCCGTGCGGCTGCCCGCCACCGTGTTGTCCGTGTAGAGCGCCGGGTTGCTGTCGTAGCCGCCGGCCAGCGAAACCACGGTCCCGCTGCGCGGCGGCAGCGTCGCGCGCCCGAGCCGCTCCAGGGCGACGCCGGCCAAAGTGCGCAGATTCGTGTCGGCGGTGGTGCGATGCGCCTGGTCGAAGTGCGCGCGCGCCCCCTCGGGATCGCCGAGGCGCATCGCCGTCAGTCCCAGGTTGTAGTGCGCCAGCGGCGCCCACTGCGGATCGCGCGCCAGCGCCTCGAATTCCACTCGCGCCTCGGCATAGCGGTGCAGCCGGTAGTAGGTCGCGCCGAGATTGAAGCGCAGGCCGGGCGTATCCAGCCCCGAGTGCCGCGCTTGCAGAAACCGTTGCAGCGCCGCGGCGAAATCGCCCGCGTTAAACGCGGCCCGGGCCGCGTTGAAGTGTTGCTCCCCGGGAAACGCGGCGGCCGCGGGCGCCGGCGCAAGCACGCAAAGCAGGAACGCTGCCCCGATGGCGCGGATCGTAGCTCGAAGCCGCATGCGCCCTCCCTGGCATCGCCTGCCCTTGTCGCAGCTCGAGCATTATCGCCGAGATTATTTTGGGCGCGGCTTGGGTTCTCGCGCGCGTTCGCGGACAGTCCCGGATGCGTCCTTGCCATGATCGCGGCCGAGGTCGCCCTTCAATTCGCGTGCCGCCTGGGCCGGCGCGGGCTTGCCGGCGGCACCCGGCGATGCGCGCGGCCCCATGCGCTGCGCACTGAGTCTGCCGAAGGTCGATGCCACCGTCGCCGGCAACCCAGTCGCCTGAACGGCCGCAGCGGGCGTCGAGTCGTCGCGGGCCACGCCAAACTCCCCGGCCTTGAAGGTCGCGCTGCCGCCCGCGTTCGTCGCCACGACCGCGCCTTCGAGGACCGACACGTAAGTCGGGTTCTCGATGGCGACCAGGAAGTCGGTGCCGCGAACGCCGATGTTCAGGTTCGGGGTGAGC
>DASTTC010000376.1:0-3187 GCA_035760345.1 Burkholderiales bacterium
GGCCAGCATATCTTGTACATCGACGACGATGAAGCGCACCTGTTCCTGATCAGGCGCACGCTGGAGCGTTGGGGCTACCGCGTCAGCGCCTACCTCGAGCAAGGCGAGGCGCTGGACGCGCTGCGTGCCGGCGCGGAGCAATTCGATCTGGTGATCACGGATTACAAGATGCCCGGCATCTCCGGAACGGAGCTCGCGCAGGCGATTCGAAGCGTGCGGCGCGACTTGCCGGTGGTCATGGTCTCGGGCTACATCAACGAGGAATTGCGCGCGCAGGCGGCCGCGGCCGGGGTGCGCGAACTGGTCTTCAAGGCGCAGGAACTGGAAGAACTGCGCGACGTCGTGCAACGCATCCTTCCGCCCCCCAGAACCGTCGATCGCGCTCCGGCTTGATCCCGAAAGCGCATCGCGGGTCGGCGACGCGCTGAGGAATAGCGGCCTATATCTTTCCCAGTACGAACAAGATCAATACGATCACCACCACCAGGCCGAGTGCACCGCTGGGCCCGTAGCCCCAGCTTCTGCTGTGGGGCCAGGTAGGAATCACACCCAGCAGCGCCAGAACCAGGATCACCAGCAGGACGGTTCCCACGCTCATTTCACTTCTCCTATGCTTGAGTTGCGGCTGTGTCCGACAGAGGGACAGTTGAAGATTTGATACTCCTGCGCCGGGGCATTCTGTTCGCTGGCGAACACATCACCGTGCAGGGTGGGCGGCGGGACCCAGCGGGCTACGGGACGCTCCCCGGCCTGCGTGTGCCGTATACGAGGTTCGGCTGAATCGCGAGGATGTGAGCGCTCCCCGCGCGTACCTGCTCCATGCGTGCCGGTCCCGGATCCTCGGTGACCCTGAGGAGGAACACGGTGCCCCCCAGGTCCCGGAGTTCCTTGATGCCGAACTGCCCGTAGAGATCTGCGATGGCCGCCACGCGGTCGCGCGCAGCGACGGTGACGAGATACTCTCCCGGCACCCTGTATTGCCGAGCAGCGGCTGGCGCGGCTGCCTGCGTGGTGCGCGGCGCGGGACTGCCACATGCCACGGCTGCGCTGGCGAGCGCCAGTGTGACGACAAGTGCGACCAGCCGCCGCAATCCCGGTTTCATGTTCACCTCGCCTATTGCAACGTCGCTGTCAGGCCGGTGGGCGGGTTGATGTACGCCAGCGAGGGCATGCCGTCGGCCGCCTTGCCGGTCGCAGTGATTCCGGCGAGGGCGTCGGCCGCCCTGCCGCCATTCCTGATGGCGCTGACGGTATCGGCGTAGGTGTACTGGGGGTTGAAGGCGCGCAGCATCGTGGCCAGGCCCGCGACCTGCGGCGCGGCCATGGAAGTGCCGTCGAGAGTGTTGTAGCTGGAACTGTTCGACCCCGCGCCACCCCACGTGCTCAGGATATTGGTGCCGGGGGCCCCGAGGTCCACGCTGGTCGGGCCCCAGTTCGAGAACGCCGCCAACGCGTAGTTCTGGTCGAGCGCGGCGACGCAGAGCAGATTCGGCTGCGTGAAGGCACAGGGAAAAGTGGCATTGCCGGCCAGGTCATTGTTGCGACCCTCGTTGCCGGCCGCCACGATCACCACGACGTCGCCATTTTGCGCCTGGGTGATGGCGTCGCTGAGGGCCGGATCGAAACCCCCGATGCCGGCGAGGCTCATGTTGATGATCCTGGCGCCATGGGTCACGGCAAAGCCGATGCCCTGCATGGTAGTCGCCGTCGTCCCGGTACCCGTGTCATCCAGAACGCGCACCGCCATGATGCGCGTGCGCTGGCACACACCCGTGGTGCCGGTACCGTTGTTGCCGACTGCGCCGAGGATCCCGGCGACATGCGTGCCGTGGCCAGACTGATCCATCGGATCGTTGTCGTTGTCGACGAAGTCATGCCCATGATTCGGAAATCCGGCTCCCCCATCCCACATGTTGGAACCGAGGTCCTGGTGCGTGTAGTTGACGCCGGAATCGATCACCGCCACCACGACGCTGCTGCAATCGGCAATGTGATCCCAGGCCAGCTCGAGGCCCATGTCATCGCCCGCCGCGCCGCTCCTCGGCACATAGCTGCCGGTGCCGACAATCTGTCCGCTGTTCTTGAACGCCCAAAGCTGGCCGTAGTTCGCGTCGTTGGGCACAGCCGCGTTGCGATAGATGTAGTTCGGCTGCGCAGCTGCGACTCGAGTATCGCTCTGGTAGGTTGCCAGCACCTGGCCGATTGACTGGCCGGTGGCGACCCGCACGCGCACCCAGCCGGGCTGATGCAGATTGGCGACGACAGCGTGTCCCAGGGCCGCGACGCTTGCGATGCGATCCTGCGCGGAGGACACGGGTTTGAATTTCACCAGCACCTCGCCCGCGACATACACGCCGCCGCCGAGCGGCTCGGGCGACACGGCGACCACCTGCTGCAGCAGCGCCAGCGCAACACCGGCGAGCGCCGCGAGGGCCATGATCGCGCGTGACAGGGACTTCATGGAATCCTTGCACGCGGCTTATCGCACATGCACGGTGATCGACTGCGAAGGCGCGCTGACACTGCCGGTGTTGCCGCCCTGCGCATCCAGCACCGCGTAGGCGTGTACGCTCACCGTATAGCGCCCCGGCTGCAGAAAGACGCTGGCGGATGTCGGCGCGGCGGATCCCGAGACATAGGGCACGTCGATGCTCGGCTGGCCGCTGATCGACACCTGGTAGCCGCCACCCGTGCGGTTGACACCGCTTTCGTGACTAGCCTGCCAAGCCAAGGTCACTGTGCGGGCCGCTGGCGCACTCTGCTCGCTGCCTCCGCCGCAGGCGGAAAGCGCAGTCGCCGCGAGCAGCGAGGCAAGGTGCCTGAACGGGCCGTGGCTCATGGGCGAACATCAAAGGCATCCACCACAATGAAGCTGCCGCTGCTCGCGGATTCGAGCGTCAGCGTATGCGTGCCAGGGGTCAGCCCGTCCGCCCTGAAGACCGTATGCTGGTATCCCTCGATCGGGGGATCCAGATACGCATTGATCTGTTCCACAAAATCGCCATCCAGGTACACGTTGGCGCGCCCGGTGGTGTGCTTGCGCAAGCCGATCCAGCTGACCGAGGTGCCGGTGAAGGTGAACGTGACTCGCGCGCCTGCCGTATCGGACGTGGACGCAGACCCCTCGCTCCAGGTTCGATTCACGTTGCCGTGATTCCAAAGGCCGCTGTAGACGAGCGCCGGGTGG
>DASTTC010000377.1:0-10033 GCA_035760345.1 Burkholderiales bacterium
TGCCGCGCCTCGCCGGCCTGCAGCGCGCGATGGGGATGGCGCTGCTCGCCGGGAAAGTCTCCGCGGAGGACGCCGAGCGCTGGGGCCTGGTGTGGAAAGTGGTGGACGACGCGAAACTGATGGACGAGGCGCACGCGCTCGCCCGCACGCTCGCCTCGGGACCCACGCACACTTACGGCATGATCAAGAAGGCGCTCTACGCCTCGAGCGGCAACACGCTCGACGCGCAGCTCGATCTCGAGCGCGACTTGCAGCGCGAAGTCGGCCGGCACACCGACTACCGCGAAGGCGTCGCCGCGTTCTTCGAGAAGCGCAAGCCGAAGTTCACGGGGCGTTGATGGCGAAGAAGGCGCCCGCGAGGAACAGCTTTCCGCTGGAGCCGATCGAGAAAGCCTCGCGCAAAGCCCTGCGCGAGCTGCAGCTGCGGCGCCTCAAATGGTCGCTGAAGCACGCCTACGACAAGGTCCCCGCCTACCGCAGGAAGTTCGACGCCGCGGGCGTGAAGCCGAAGGACCTGAAGACGCTTGCGGATCTCGCGAAGTTCCCGTTCACGGCGAAGGCCGACCTGCGCCAGAACTATCCCTTCGGCATGTTCGCCGTGCCGATGGACAAGATCGTGCGCATCCATGCGTCCTCCGGCACCACCGGCAAGCCCACGGTGGTCGGCTACACGAAGCAGGACATCGACACCTGGACGCACGTCATGGCGCGCTCGATCCGCGCCGCCGGCGCGCGTCCCGGCGACAAGGTGCACGTCGCCTACGGCTACGGCCTTTTCACCGGGGGCTTGGGCGCGCACTACGGCGCGGAACGGCTCGGCCTCGCGGTGATCCCGCTCTCGGGCGGCATGACCGAGCGGCAAGTCCAGCTGATCGCCGACTTCAAGCCCGAGATCATCATGGTGACGCCCTCCTACATGCTGGCGATCGCCGACGAGATGGAGCGCCAGGGGCTCGACCCGAAGAAGTCGAGCCTCAGGATCGGCATTTTCGGCGCCGAGCCCTGGACCAACGAGATGCGCCGGCAGATCGAGGCGCGCACCTCGCTGGATGCCATCGACATCTACGGCCTGTCCGAAGTGATCGGCCCGGGCGTGGCGCAGGAGTGCGTCGAGACCAAGGACGGCCTCACCATCTGGGAGGACCACTTCTTTCCCGAAATCGTCGACCCGGCCACGGGCGTCGTGCTGCCCGAGGGCGAGCGAGGCGAGCTCGTCTTCACTTCGCTCACCAAGGAGGCGATGCCCGTGATCCGCTATCGCACGCGCGACCTCACGCGCCTCCTGCCGCCGACCGCGCGCAGCATGCGAAGGATGGAGAAGATCACCGGAAGGTCGGATGACATGCTGATCATCCGGGGCGTGAACTTGTTTCCCAGCCAGATAGAAGAGTTGATCCTGAAAAGGAAGGAACTCTCGCCCCACTACGTGATGGAAGTGAGCAAGGATGGCCCGCTCGACCATCTGACAGTGATGGTCGAGCTCGCCCCGGGGGCCGCGGACGCGAAGTCCGCGGCCTCGTTGGAGCACGAGATCAAAGCCTACGTTGGAGTCAGCGTCGAGGTGAAGGTCGTGCCCATTTCCACCATCGAGCGCTCGATCGGCAAGGCCAAGCGCGTGATCGACCGGCGGCCGAAATGATCCTCGGCCTCACCCGCAAGCAATTGGACGACGGCGCGCGCCTGGTGCACGCGACGGTGGCCCCCACGCCGCAGTACAGCTGGCCGCTGCTCAACGAGCGCGCCGGCGTGGAAGTCTGGGTGAAGCACGAAAACCACACCCCCACCGGCGCCTTCAAGGTGCGCGGCGGCCTCTCGTTGATCGAGCACCTGAAGCGCGAGCAGCCGCAGCTCGTCGGCGTGGCGAGCGCCACGCGCGGCAACCACGGCCAGTCGGTCGCCTTCGCCGGGCGCCGCCACGGCCTGCGCTCGCTGATCGTCGTGCCGCACGGCAACAGCAAGGAGAAGAACGCGGCGATGCGCGCCTGGGGCGCGGAACTGGTCGAGTACGGGCGCGACTACGACGAGGCGCGCGGGCACGCGCATGAGCTGGCGAAGGCGCAAGGGCTGTACTACATCGGCCCGTTCGACCGGCACCTGGTCACCGGCGTGGGCAGCTACGCGATGGAGCTGTTTGCGGGCGCGCCGGAGCTCGACGAGGTATACGTGCCCATCGGCTGCGGCTCGGGCATCTGCGGCGTCATCGCCTGGCGCGACGCGCTCGGCCTGAAGACGCGGGTGGTCGGCGTGGTGTCCGAAGGCGCGCCCTGCTACGCGCTTTCGTTCGACACCGGCCGGCCGGTGGAAACTCCGACCGCCATTACGTTCGCCGACGGCGTCGCGGTGCGCGTGCCGGTGCCCGAGGCGCTGGAGGTCATCCTCTCGGGCGCCGATCGCATCGTGCAGGTGAGCGACGACGAGGTGAAATCGGCAATACGCGACTTCTACCGCTGCACCCACAACATCGCCGAAGGCGCGGGCGCCGCGCCGCTCGCGGCGCTACTCAAGGACAAGGACAGGAAGGGCTCACGCTTCGCGGTGATCCTCTCGGGCGGCAATATCGATCGCGAGCTATATTACGATGCGCTTCGCGAGGGCCCTCAGTAGTCCCGGCGTAGCGTAACTGCGGCGGCCGCAGGGCGAGCAGCAGGTTGTCGATCGACGGCAAGTCCACGGTCCCCTGCAGCCGCGGCATGGTGGCGAAGCTGCGCATCACGTAGTTCGGCGTGATGCCCGGGCTGCCGCCCACCTCTTCGCGATCCACGCGCACGGTGCCAAAGCCGCGCCGCTGCATGTGCTCAATGACGCGGATCGCGAGCCGCGTGAGCGGCTCGGCGCGCTGCGTCCAGGCGGAGTGCCACGAGCCCATGGGCTGGAAGTAGTTCGGAATCCCGCCCAGCATGAAGCCCTTGAAGAAGTTGATGCGCGGCAGGTCGACCTGCGCGCCACCGACGAAGATGTCGAAGCTGAAGAACCGCAGGTTGAGGCCGGTCGCCAGCACGCAGACGTCGCACTCGAGGCGCTCGCCGGTCGAGAGCACGAGGGCGGTCTCCTCGAAGCGCTCGATGTGCGCGGTCTTGAGGGTCACGCGGCCTTCCTTCAGCGCCTGCTTCAGGCCGATGGCGACCGGGATGCGCTGCGCCCAGGGGTCGTAGCGCGGACTGAAGTGCTCGCCCCAGGTGCGCTCGTCCACGGCATCGCGCCAGTGGCGGCGGAAGAAGGCGCGCGCGAGGCGCGGAAAGCGGCGCAAGCCGACGAAGATCAGGTCATCGCGCAGCTGCAGGTAGTGGCGCAGCCAGCGCACCGGAGCTCGCAGCCCCCTGCGGTGCAGGTTCTGGCACAGCCGCACGAGCGGACCCGCGCGGTTGTCGGTCTCGTAGATCCAGGACGGCGAGCGCTGCAGCAGCACGAGCGAGCCCGACACGCGCGCAAGCTCGGGCGCGCAGCAGATCGCGGTGGCCCCGCTGCCCACCAGCACGACGCGCTTGCCGTCGAAGCGGCGTTTCGCGTCCAGGTGCGAAGTGTGCACGATCTCGCCGCGGAAGCGCGCGGCGCCCTCGAAGGGCGGCACGTAAGGCTCGTCCGAGAAGTAGCCGTTGCCGTTGATCAGGAAGCGCGCGGTGAGCTCGCCCCGGTCGGTGTGCACGGTCCAGCGTTGCGCCGCCTCGTCGAACGCGGCCTTCGCCACCCGGGTGCCGAAGCGGACGTGCTCGAGGATGCCGAATTCGCTCGCCACCTCGTGCAGGTAACGGTGGATGCGCTCGCGGCCGTGCAGGCACGCGTCCGACAGGAACGGCCTGAAGCTGAAGGAGTACTTGATGAAGTCCGAGTCGCAGCGCACGCCGTGCCAGCGGTGCGTGTTCCACACCCCGCCCAGGTCGGGCTTCGCCTCGAGGATGGCGTAAGGGATGTGCCGCGCGCCGAGGTAGTAGCCGGCGCCGATGCCCGTGATGCCCGCGCCGATGACGATGACCGTGTAATCCGTTGGCTTCATGACTGGCTCCCGAAAAGCCGCGGCAGTCCCGTGGCGAGCCACGGCAGCGCGGTGACCAGCAGCACGCCGAGCGCGAACACCCCCGCGGCGGGCAGCGCGGCGCGCAGCACCTCGGGCAGCGGCCGGCCGAAGCGGCTGGCGGTGAAATACAGGTTCATGCCCACCGGCGGCGTCAGGTAGCCCAGCTCCAGGTTGACGAGGAAGACGATGCCGAGGTGGATCGGATCGACGCCGAAGGCGAGCCCGATCGGCAACACGAGCGGCACCAGCACCACGATGGCGGAGAACATGTCCAGCAGGCACCCGGCGGCGAGCAGGCACAGGTTCAGCGCGAGGAGGAACATCCAGCGCGAGCCCAGCGCCCCGGCCGCCCAGTCCGCGGCGCGCTCCGGCACGCGCGCGTCGACCAGGTAGTTGCTCAGGCCGAGCGCCACGCCGAGGATCAGCAGGATGCCACCCACCAGCAGGCCGCACTCGGCCATCACGCGCGGCACGTCGCGCCGCAAGCCGAGGTCGCGCGTGATGAAGACCTCGACGACGAAGGCGTACGCCGCCGTAAGCGCCGCCGCCTCGACGGGCGTGGCGAGGCCGGTGAACAGGCCCAGGAACGCGACCGGCGGCAGCGCGAGCTCCCACTTCGCGTCGAGCAGCGCCGCGCGCGCCTCGCGCCAGTCGATGGGCGGGCGTGCGACGTGCGTGCGCGGCGCGCGCCGCATGCCCCACGCGCCCACGAGCGCGAGCATGAGCAGCGCGGGCAGGATGCCGGCGAGGAACATGTCGCGGATGGGGATGCGCGCGACGATGGCGTAGAGCACGAGCGGCAGCCCGGGCGGCAGCAGGCCGCCGATCGAGCCCGAGGCGGCGAGCAGCCCGAGCGCGCTCCGGTGCGCGTAGCCCGCCCGGAGCAGCAGCGGCATCAGCATGCCGCCCAGCGCGACGATGGTGACGCCCGAGGCGCCCGAGAACGAGGTGAAGAACGCGCAGGCGAGCACCGTCACCAGCGCGGCGCCGCCGCGCGAGGCGCCGAAGAACGCGTCGAACACGCGGATCAGGCGGCGCGGCGCGCCGCCCTCGGCGAGGAAGTAGCCAGCGAGCGCAAACAGTGGAATCATCGGTAGCGAGGGGTTGACCACCAGCCGGTAGTGGTCGAGGGGCAGCGAGGCGATCGGCAGGCCGTCGCTCCAGAAAAGCAGCAGCGCCACGCCGCCGATCGCCGCGTACACCGGCGCGCCGAGCAGCGCCGCGGCGAGCACCAGGCCGATCGCGGCGGCAGCGAGGGCCCCATGCAGCGGCGCGCCGAGCACCGCTGCTGCCCCCACCGCGAGCGCGAGCGCGATCAGCGCCACGCGCGCCGGCCAGCCCGGCGCCGCCGCGCGCGCGAGCCGCAGGCCGATGAGAGCGTAGCCGAGCGGCAGCACCGCCTGCCCTGCCCAGACCGGGATGCCGTAGGCGATGACGCTGCCGCCCGCGCGCTCGGCGAGCACGAAGTCGATGCTCGCCGCGAACAGGAGCGCGGTCACCACCACGGCCACGACCCCGGCGAGCGCGCGCGTGCGCGCCGCGACGGGCCCCGTCGCCTGCGTGCCGGGCACGACCAGCGCGATCAGCCGGCCTTCGCGCGCGGCGATCGCCGCGCCCAGCATGCCGGCCGCAAGCACGAAATGCTGCGTGAAGGACGCGGCGCCCGAAATGCCCACGCCGAGCGTGGCGCGCAGCACAATCTCGCAGAGCGGCACGAGCGCCATCGCGCCGAGCACGACGGCGAGCAGCAGGTTCTCCATCAGCGCGCTCCCCGCGCGGCGCGGTACTCGGCGAGCAGGCGCTGCACCTCGTCGAACAGCGCCGCCGGCACCATGCGGCCGCGGATCATGGGGTAGAGCCCCTCGGCGAGCGCGCGCCACTCGGCCTCGATCTCGGGGCTCACGGGCTGCACGCGCAGGCCGCGCTTGCGCATCGCCGCGACCGATTGCGCCTGCTCGCGCCGGCTGAGCGCGCGCATCTCCACCCCGGCCGCCTCGCCCGATCGGCGCAGCGCTTCGCGACCCGCCGGCTGCATCGACTCCCACAGCCCGCGCGTGACGACGATCGCCCCCACCAGCGGCGCCCAGTCCATCTCCAGCATGTGCGGCGCGTGCGGATACATCTGCAGCGTGAGCGCCCAGAACGGCGTGCTCGGCACCATGTCGATCATGCCCGTCTGCAGCCCCGGCAGGATGTCGGCGACCTCGAGCACCACCGGCCGGTAGCCGAGCGACTTCATGATGTCGGCCTGCGGATTGTCGCCCGCCCAGGCGAACACCTTCATGCGGCGGTAGTCGGCGGGGCGCAGCGCGGGCTCGCGCGAAAAGAAGCGTACCCACCCGGCATCGCCCCAGGAAAGCACCACGAAGCCGCGGTCGCGAAAGCGCCGCTCCAGCCCGGGGCGCAGCTGCTCGCGCACGTGGTCGAGCTCGTCCCAGGAGCGGAACACCATCGGCATCTTCTGCAGCACCGAGACCGAATCGTCGATCTCGGCGAGGCCGACGACGGTGAGCAGCGCGGCGTTGAGCTGCCCGACGCGCATGCGCCGCACCATGTCGGGCTCGCCGCCCTGCGAGCCGTCGGTGTAGACGGTGAACGCCGCGCCCGGGCCCTGGGCGCGGCGCCACTGCTCGCCCATCTCGAGGAGGCTGCGGTGCCAGGACGTCCCGCGCGGGGCGAGCGTGCCGAGCCGGATCTTGACGGCGTCGGCGGCCTGCGCGCCGGCTGCGGCGAGGAGCAGTGCGAAAAGCAGTGCGCGGATTCGCATGGCGTGTCCTTTCACTCGAGGAACAGGCGCTCGCCGCGCGCGAGCAGCCAGTGCGCGCGGCGCTGCGCGACGAGGTTGGCGAGCCGCCCTTCGGGCCGGCGCGCGGGATCGATGGCGAGCGCGCGTGCGAGCAGCCGCTCGAACTCGGCGCGCCGCTGCAGCGGCACGCAGACGCCCTCGGCAAGCGCGACGAGCGGCGCGGCGTCGAGCCCCGCGGAGAGCTCGAGCGCGCGCTCGAAATGGCGGCGCGCGCGCGCCTCGGCCGCGCCGCCCGCGCCCGGGCGTGCCATCTCGTAGGCGATCATGAAGGTGTGCAGGGCGCCGCGGTCGAACGCCTCGTCGAGCTCGAGCGCGCGCCGCATCAGCGCCTCGACGCGCGGCACATCGGCGAGCGCCTCGGGATCGTCCTTCGAAAGCGCGATGAGCGCCGCCCAGGAAGCGCCCGTCCAGTAATGCAGCGCCACGTCGCCGGGCCGTTGCGCGAGCCCGCGCAGCCCGTAGTCGCGGGCGCGCCGGTACAGGCCGCGGGCGCGCGCCTGCAGGCGCCGCGAGCGCGCGAGATCGTGCTCCTCGGCCTCCTCGGCGTCCTGCTGCACGAACGCGTAGGCGTACTGCGTGAAGCCGCGCGCGGCCGCGAGCAGCAGCCCCGCGTGGCGCGGACTTTCCTCGAGCAGGCTCTCGACGAGCTTCAGGCCGAAGGGCGAGGCCGCGCGCACCAGCTCGGGATCGTCGTCGGCGGCGTAGCTCGCGCCGCCGCCGGCGAGCGCGTCGCCGATGCGGTTCACGGCGAACTGGCGCACCGCGCAGCCCTCGAGCATGGCGAGCACGGCAAGGAGCGCGAGCAGGCGCATCATTGCGGCACCAGGGCGGACATCGACTTGAAGTGGCGCGCCACTTCGCGCGCGGCGGCGAACCAGGACATCTCCTGGTAGGCGATGCCGTGGCGGCGGCAGAACTCGCGCGTGATGCGCCGCGCCGCGCGCAGGCGAGCCGTGGGCATGGACGGGAACAGGTGGTGCTCGACGTGGTTGTTCAGCCCGCCGAACAGGAAGTCGTGCAGGCGCGTGTCGCCCAGGTCGCGGGTGACGGCGATCTCCTGCTCGAAAAAGTTCAGCGCCTCGTCCGGCTCGACGACGCGCGTGCCGATGTGGTTGACGAGGAAGATCGTGCCGAGGTACGGGCCGATGAGCAGCGTCATCAGCGCGTAGTTGAGCAGCGCGTCGGCGAACCCGAGCGCGAGGACCGGCGGCACGAACCACAGCGCGAAGTGCAGCGCGAGCACCGCCTGGTCGATGCGCGTCCGGGCCGGGTTGCGCCGCAGGTGCTGCAGGCCGTCGGTCTTCAGCGTGAAGCCCTGCAGCCAGACGAGGATCCAGATGAGCACCGCCTGGTGCCGGCTCACCAGCCGCCCGAGGCCGGTCTTGGCGCGCGCAGACTGCGCGTACAGGCTGAACAGCGCCGATTGCATGTCCGGGTCGCGGCCGCGGTCGTTGCAGTGCGGGTGGTGGCGGCGGTGGATGTGGCTGAAGTACGAGTAGCAAAGCGCCGTGAGCAGCGTGTTGAACACCTGTCCGACCGCCTCGGCGATGCGCCGGTCGCGCGTGAGGGCGCGATGTCCCGCCTCGTGCGCGAGGAAGCCGGCGTGCACGCTGATGAACGCGAGCGCCGCGATGGCCGCGGCGCGCGGCGCGAAGCCCGGGTCGGCGAGCAGCGTCGCGTAGGCCGCCGCGTACACCGCCAGGATGAACGCTCCGTAGGCCACGCTGCGCAGCGGCGCGGGCTTGAAGCATCCCGCCCGCGAGAGCTCGGCCGTGAGCTCGCGATGCAAAGCGGCGGCGTCGTTGTGTACGCGGGCCATCTCAGCACTCCCCGAACAGCTTCAGCTCCACCGCGCGCATCACCGCCGCCGCGCCCGAGCGCACGCCGAGCTTGCGGTATGCGTTCTTCACGTGGGAGGCGACCGTGTGCAGCGACACCCCGAGCCGCGCGGCGGTCTGCGCGTAGGTGCAGCCGCGTGCCATCAGCCGCAGGACATCGGACTCCCGCGGCGTCAGGCGAGGCGTCTCGTGCATCGTTCCCAGGTCCCAGTTCATGGCGTGCTCCTTTGCGCTTTGCTGTGGTCGCGGCGGTCGCGTTGCCCGGTGGGCACGCCCCCATACTCGAGGGCACGCACACACGGTCCGATTACCCGGTCTTCACAGATCGCTTACAGGCGATCGAGGTGCACCGACTTCTACGCAGAAGCCATGCCAAAGCACTAAGTCATTGATAATTAGATAGAAGAAAATTCCATACGCACGGCGCATGCGATCGCGACTCGCATTTCCTGCGTAGAAGGCATACATTCTTTGCATGCAAGACTCCCGGCTGTCAGCGAGCGACCGAGATTTCTTTGCCGCCCTCGCCGACGTCGTCTACGGCAATCCCTTCGGCACGGAGCGCGCCGCGCTCATCGACCGGCTGGCCCCGGGCGCAAGCGCGCGTATCGCCGATCGCGAGGCGCTCGCGCGCCTGGTGGCGCCCCGGCTGGAGCCCTTCCTGCGCGCCGCGCCGCCCCGGGAGGCCGAGCGCCGGCTGCTCGAGCCCGCGTTCCTGTACGTGTGCTATCACCGCGCGGTGCCGCCACTCGATGCGCTCATCGAGCGCCAGATCGGCAAGGGCGGGGAGCCGTTGGCGGTGGCCTTCGCCGACGAGGTGATCGGCGACCTGATGCGCTGCGGCTTCGACGAGGCGCGCGCGCTGCGCTACTTCGCGCTGTACTTCCAGCTGCGCCGCGGCTTTTACTTCATCGACCGGGGGCTCGCGGGCGCGTGCGAGTCGATGCGCGCCTTGCGCGAGGCGCTGTGGAACAACATCTTCACGCACGACATGCGCGGCTTCGAGAGCGCGCTGTGGGACCGAATGGAGGACTTCTCCACGCTCCTGCTCGGCGAGACCGGCACCGGCAAGGGCGCGGTGGCCGCGGCCATCGGCCGCTCCGGCTACATTCCCTACGACCCGGCGCGGCGCCGCTTCGCCGCCAACTTCACCGAGTCCTTCATCGCCATCAACCTGTCCCAGTTTCCGGAGACGCTGATCGAGTCGGAGCTCTTCGGCCACCGCAAGGGCGCCTTCACCGGCGCCATCGACCACCACGAGGGCGTGTTCGAGCGTTGCAACGAGCACGGCGCGCTGTTCCTCGATGAGATCGGCGAAGTGAGCATCCCGGTGCAGATCAAGCTGCTGCAGGTGCTGCAGGAGCGCACTTTCACTGC
>DASTTC010000378.1:0-11450 GCA_035760345.1 Burkholderiales bacterium
CCATCGCGGAAGGCCTCGCCCGCAAGATCGTCCAGGGGCAGGTGCCCGAAGTTCTGAAGGGCGCCACCGTCTTCTCCCTCGACATGGGGACGCTGCTCGCCGGCACCCGCTATCGCGGCGATTTCGAGGAGCGCCTGAAACAGGTGGTCAAGGAACTCGAGGATTATCCCGGCGCGGTTCTGTTCATCGACGAGATCCACACCGTGATCGGCGCCGGGGCCACCTCCGGCGGCGCCATGGACGCGTCGAACCTTTTGAAGCCGGCGCTGTCTACCGGCGCGATACGCTGCATCGGCTCGACCACCTACAAGGACTACAAGAGCGCGTTCGAGCGCGACCGGGCGCTGTCGCGGCGCTTCCAGCGGATCGACGTGCTCGAACCGAGCGTGGGCGAGACGATCGAGATCCTCAAGGGCCTCACGCCCTACTATGAGGAGTTCCACAAGCTGCGCTACACCAACGAGGCCATCAAGGCCGCCGTGGAGCTGTCGGCCAAGTATATCAACGACCGCAAGCTGCCCGACAAGGCGATCGACGTGATCGACGAGGCGGGGGCGGCCCAGCACCTCCTGCCGGAGAGCCGGCGGCGCAAGACCATCACCTCGAAGGAGATCGAGGCGGTGGTGGCGAAGATCGCGCGCATCCCGCCGAAGAACGTGTCCAAGGACGACGCCGAGGTGCTGAAGGACCTCGAGAAGTCGCTGAAGCGGGTGGTCTTCGGCCAGGACCAGGCCATCGACGCGCTCGCCTCGGCCATCAAGATGGCGCGCTCGGGCCTCGGCAATCCGCAGAAACCCATCGGCAGCTTTCTGTTTTCCGGACCCACCGGCGTCGGCAAGACGGAAGTCGCGCGGCAGCTCGCCTACTGCATGGGCATCGAACTGATCCGCTTCGACATGTCGGAATACATGGAGCGCCACGCGGTGAGCCGGCTGATCGGCGCGCCGCCGGGCTACGTCGGCTTCGAGCAGGGCGGCCTGCTCACCGAGGCGATCACCAAAAAGCCCTACGCCGTGCTGCTGCTCGACGAGATCGAAAAGGCGCACCCTGACATTTTCAACATCCTGCTGCAGGTGATGGACCACGGCACGCTCACCGACAACAACGGCCGCAAGGCCGACTTCCGCAACGTGGCGATCGTCATGACCACCAATGCCGGCGCCGAGTCGCTCACCCGGAACACCATGGGCTTCACGCCCTCGGTCAAGGCGGGCGACGAGATGGAAGCGATCAAGAAAATGTTCACGCCCGAGTTCCGCAACCGCCTGGACGCCGTGATCTCGTTCCGCGCGCTCGACCCGGACGTCATCCTGCGCGTGGTGGACAAGTTCCTCATCCAGCTCGAGGAGCAGCTGCAGGAGAAGAAGGTCGAGCCGCACTTCACCCAGAAGTTGAAGGAGCACCTGGCGAAGAAGGGCTTCGACCCGCTGATGGGCGCGCGCCCGATGGCGCGGCTCATCCAGGACACCATCCGCCGCGCGCTCGCCGACGAACTGCTGTTCGGCAAGCTGGCGCATGGCGGCAAAGTGACGGTCGACGTGGACGACGCGGGCAACGTATCGCTCCAGTTCGAGGCGCAGGCGCCGGCATCCCCGCCGGCGGCGAAAGAGCCGGTCGCCTGATTTCGCCCCGGCGGCTTGACAGGTTTCCGCGGCACGGCGGAGACTCCGGCCGTAGGCAACGGAATTCAGGAGGGGGTCCCAGATGCGAATTTCTCTCGTGTGCGCGGCCCTGCTCGCGGTCGCTCCCTTTACGGTCAATGCCCAGGATGCCGGCCGCAGTCTGGCCGCCACCTGCGCCATGTGCCACGGCACGTCGGGCCACAGTGTGGGCGGCAATGAGACGCTGGCCGGCATGCCGAAGGACGAGATGGTGCGCAAGTTCAAGGAGTTCCAGTCGGGCGCCAGGCCCGCCACGGTGATGCACCAGATCTCCAAGGGCTTCACCGACCCGCAGCTCGACCAGATCGCCGCCTATTTCGCGGCGCAGAAGCGATAGGGGGAAGCCATGAAGCGTAATTTCGATCGACGCGACTTCCTCAAGCTGGGCGGCGCGACCGCCGCGCTCGCAGCGGCCGGCTGCGCAACCACCGGCGGCGCCAAAGCGCGCGTGGTGGTCATCGGCGGCGGCTTCGGCGGCGCCACCGCCGCCAAGTACATCCGCATGTGGGGCCCGAACATCGAGGTGGTGCTGGTGGAGCGCGACGCTGACTTCGTCTCCTGCCCCATCTCCAACCTGGTCTACGGCGGCTCGAAGACCATGAAGGACATCACCTATGGCTACAGCGGCCTGAAGCGCTATGGCGTGCAGGTGGTACGCGACACGGCCTACGAAGTGAATACCGCCACCCGGACGGTGCGACTGGTCAATGGCAAGGACCTCACGTACGACCGCCTCGTCGTCTCGCCCGGCATCGACTTCACGCTCGAGGACATCAAGGGCTACGCGGATGGCATGATCGGCAATCGCGTGCTGCACGCCTGGAAGGCCGGTCCGCAGACGGTGGCGCTGCAAAAGCAACTGGCCGAGATGCGCGACGGCGGCGTTTACGTGCTGTCGGTGCCGCTGGCACCCTATCGCTGCCCGCCGGGACCCTATGAGCGCGCCAGCCAGGTCGCCAATTACTTCAAGAAACACAAGCCGCGCTCCAAGGTGCTGATCCTCGACGCAAACCCTGACGTAACCTCCAAGGGCCCGCTGTTCAAGAAGGCGTGGGCGGAGCTGTATCCGGGCATGATCGAGTTCCGGGGCAACTCCAAGGCCATCGGCGTGGATGCGGCGACCAAGACCGTCAAGCTCGAAGTCGAGGACGTGAAAGGCGACGTGCTGAACGTGGTGCCGCCGCAGCGCGCGGGCGATATCGCCGTCAAGGCAGGGCTGATCACGGCCAACAATCGTTGGTGCGGGGTCGACTGGCGCACGATGGAGTCCACCGTGGCCAAGGGCGTGCACGTTCTCGGCGACGCGACGCTCTCCGCCCCGGGCATGCCCAAGTCGGGCAGCATGGCCAATCAGCAGGCGAAGGTGTGCGCGGCGGCGGCGGTGGCGATGATCAACGGCCGGGAGCCCGATTCCGACCCGCTGATCGTCAATACCTGCTACAGCTTCGTCTCCGATGACGAGGTGGTGCACGTCGCCTCGGTGCACCAGTTGGACGCCAGCAAGAAAACCTTCGTGCCGATCAAGGGCGCGGGCGGCGTATCGGCGGCGCGCAACACGCTCGAGGGCATGTACGCCTGGGCTTGGGCACAGAACATCTGGTCCGACATGCTCGGGTAGGGGTGGGCCGCAGCCCCCCCGGGTCAGGAGTTCCCGGTAGAACCGAAGCCGCCGGTGCCGCGCGCGCTGGCGGCGAATTGCTCCACCACCTCGAACTGCACCTGCACCACCGGCACCACCACCAGCTGCGCGATGCGCTCGAGTGGCTGGAGCGTGAACGCCGCTTGGCCGCGGTTCCACACGGAAATGAAGATCTGCCCCTGGTAGTCCGAATCGATCAGGCCGACGAGATTGCCGAGCACGATACCGTGCTTTGCCCCCAGGCCCGAGCGCGGCAATACCATCGCCGCGAGGCCCGGGTCGCCGAGGTTGATGGCGATGCCCGAGGGCACGAGCTGGCTGTCGCCGGGTTGCAGGGTGAGTGCGGCATCCAGGCACGCGCGCAGGTCAAGGCCGGCGGCGCCCGGCGTGGCGTAGTGCGGAAGACTGTCGCGGATCCGCGGGTCGAGGATCCGGACTTCAAGCCTTTGCACGCGCGCGCTTCTCCCGCGACAGCATGGCGGCGACGTGCGCGACGAGCCGGCGCGCGAGTTCGAGCTTCGAGGCGCGACCGAGCGCATGCTCGCCGCGATCGTCGAACAGAGTGATGTCGTTGTCTTCGGCGCCCAGCGCGCGCTGCGCGAGGTTGGCGGCGAGCAGCGGGATGTTCTTCTTCGCGCGCTTGGCGCGCGCGTTCTCGGCGAGCCTCTCGCTCTCGGCGGCGAAGCCGACGCAGAACGGCGCGTTCTTCTGCCCCGCCACCCAGGCCAGGATGTCCGGATTCTCGGCGAGTTCGAGGCTTTTCGCCGCCGTGGCGCCCTTCTTCATCTTCTGCGCGGCGCGGTTCTTTACGCGGTAGTCGGAAACCGCGGCCACTGCGAAGAACACGTCGCAGCCGGGCGCCGCCTGCTTCACCGCCTCGAGCATCTGCTCCGCACTGCGCACGTCGACACGCTCCACGCCCAAGGGCGCGGCGAGCGCCGTCGGGCCGCTTACCAGGGTGACGCGCGCACCGGCCTCGTGCGCGGCGCGCGCCACGGCGTAGCCCATGCGCCCCGAGCTCGAGT
Organism: Burkholderiales bacterium; assembly: GCA_035760345.1. Classification (GTDB taxonomy): domain Bacteria; phylum Pseudomonadota; class Gammaproteobacteria; order Burkholderiales; family SG8-39; genus JAABQT01. The sequence goes on from DASTTC010000378.1 coordinate 4,326, forward strand.
TGGTGATCACGCGCACCGGGTCGATCGGCTCTTCCGTCGGGCCGGCGGTCACCAGCACGCGCTTGCCCGCCAGGAGCTTGGGTTGGAAGAAGGCCTCGATCTCGGCGACGATTTCGTCGGGCTCGAGCATGCGGCCCATGCCGACTTCGCCGCAGGCCTGGTCGCCCGCGGCAGGTCCGGCGAAGTGCACCCCGTCGCCGCGCAGGGTGTGAAGATTGCGCTGCATCGCGGCGTTCTCCCACATCTCGACGTTCATGGCCGGCGCCACCAGCAGGGGACAGCGGCGCGCCATGCACAACGTCGAGAGCAGGTCGCCGGCGAGCCCCCCCGCCAGCTTGCCGAGGAAATCGGCGCTCGCCGGCGCCACGACGATCAGATCACGGTCGCGCGACAGCTCGATGTGGCCCATGTTGTCGGGCACGCGCGGGTCCCACAAGTCGGTCCATACCGTCTGGCCGGTCAGCGCCTGCAGCGTTACCGGGGTCACGAAGCGGGTGGCGGCCTCGGTCATCGCCACGCGCACGTCGGCGCCGTCCCTGGCGAGGAGGCGCGCGAGCTGCGCGGCCTTGTAGGCGGCCACGCCACCGCTAATGCCCAGCAGAATCTTTTTGCCCTTCAAGGTCATCCGTGCGTCGGGCTGCCGCGTTAAGGAGGACAGATTCTAGGGGAATTCAGGGGGGGTCGCATTGGCCATCACCGATTGGCCCGAGCAAGAGCGGCCGCGCGAGCGGCTGCTGGCCCAGGGTGCCGGACAGCTCTCGGACGCCGAGCTGGTGGCGGTCTGCCTGCGCTCTGGCATCCGCGGCAAGAGCGCGGTCGAGCTGGGCCGCGAGCTGATCGGTCGCTTTGGCGGCCTGGCGGGGCTGCTTTGCGCCAGCCAGCGCGACCTCGCTGCGGTAAAGGGGCTGGGCCAGGCCAAGTCCGCGCAACTGGCCGCGGTGCTCGAGCTCGCCCGCCGCAGCCTGCGTGAAGACCTGCGCGAAACGAGCGCTCTCACCTCGCCGGGCGCCGTGCGCGACTACCTGCGCCTCGCGCTCGGCGGCCGCCCCCACGAAGTCTTCGTCTGCCTGTTCCTCGATGCGCAGCACCGGGTCGTGCGCGTCGAGGAGCTGTTTCGCGGCACTCTCGCCCAGACCAGCGTCTACCCGCGCGAGGTCGTGAAGGCGGCGCTGGCCACGAACGCGGCGGCGGTGATCTTCGCCCACAACCACCCTTCGGGCGTGGCCCAGCCCTCGCAGGCCGACGAGCTGCTTACGCGGCAGCTGCGGGAGGCGCTCGCGCTCGTCGACATCAGGGTCCTGGACCACTTCATCGTCGCCGGCAACCAGGCGCTGTCCTTCGCCGAGCGTGGACTGCTATAATCCGCGCCTTTCGCGTATTCCGGAGTCCGCAATGTCCCGCGTCTGCGAAGTCACCGGCAAGAAGCCGATGAGAGGAAACCTGGTCTCGCACGCCAACAACAAGACCAAGCGCGTGTTCCAGCCCAACCTGCATTACCGCCGCTTCTGGGTGGAAAGCCAGAACCGCTGGGTACGCCTGCGCGTATCCACCGCCGGCCTGCGCAAGATCGACAAACTGGGCGTCGAGGTCGTGCTGGAGCAAATCCGCGCCAAGGCCAAGGCACTGGCGAAGCAGAAGGAAACCCGCTGATGCGCGACAAGATCAAGCTCGAATCGACGGCCGGCACCGGCCACTTCTACACCACCACCAAGAACAAGCGCACCACGCCGGACAAGCTCGAGATCAAGAAGTACGATCCCAAGGCGCGCAAGCACGTGCTTTACAAGGAAACCAAGCTGAAGTAGCCGTTCCCGGCGCTGCAAAAGAAAAGGCCCGCGCGCGCGGGCCTTTTGCTTTGTGGGGCCTGCCTCAGGTATAGCTGCGCAGGCGCCGCGAGAAATCCACCAGCGGCGCGATGCCACTGGACTCGGCACGATGGCACCAGTCCTGCAACTGGCGCAACAATTGCTCCTTGGACGCATTGGAGCGCTCCCACAGCGCGATCAATTCCTCGCGCATGCTCACCGCCACCTGCAGCGGCTTGGAAGGCTTGAGCGCCTCGGCAACCCGCGCGCGGTCGGTCTCCGCGCCGTAGCCGATGCGCACCAGCGCGCGCTTGAGCGACTTGAGCGACTTGGCGTCGCGCGGCGACCAGTGCTGCAGGCGCTCCACTTCGTCGCTCCAGGTGTGCTTGATCGCCTTGGCGTAGCGCGCCAGGACGTCGTAGCGGTTGGCGATCACTGCGTGCAGCGTGTCGTAGTCGCACATGGTCTTGGCCGGCTCGAAGCGCGGCGTCGGCGCCACTTTCTTGACCGTCGCGAGACCCAAGGCCTCGAGGATGCGGATGTACATCCAGCCGATATCGAACTCATACCACTTGGCCGAGAGCTTGGCCGAGGTGGCGTAGGCGTGGTGGTTGTTGTGCAACTCCTCGCCGCCGACCAGGATGCCCCAGGGCACGATGTTCTTGCTGGCATCGGCGATGTCGAAGCCGCGGTAGCCCCAGTAGTGGCCGATGCCGTTGATCACGCCCGCCGCCCAGAACGGGATCCACACGATCTGCGTGAGCAGGATCAGCATCCCGGGCACCAGTCCGAACAGCGCCAGGTTGATCACGCCCATCAGCGTGAGGCCCATGATGGCGTGCGCCGAGTAAACGTTGCGCTCCATCCAGTCGTCCGGCGTGCCGTGGCCGTAGCGCTCCATGGTCTCGGGCTTGTGCGACTCCTTCACGTACAGGAAGACGCCGCCCCAGAGAACCCGGTTGATGCCGAGGATCTGCGGGCTGTGCGGGTCTTCGGCAGTCTCGCACTTGGCGTGATGCTTGCGGTGGATCGCCGCCCATTCCTTGGTGACCATGCCGGTCGTCAGCCACAGCCAGAAGCGGAAGAAGTGCGAGGCGATTGGATGCAACTCCAGCGCGCGATGCGCCTGGTGCCGGTGCAGAAAAATGGTCACCGACGCGATGGTGACGTGCGTCAACCCCAGGGCCACCAGGACCAGGCCCCACCAGGGCAGATCGAACAATCCGTTAAAAATCATGAGTGGTTTCTAATAGTTATGTGAAGAGGGCCGGCCGATTCTACGCGATTGGACTCCCTGCGCAACCGGGGATTCCCTGACCCTGTCGCGCCCTCGCCGGTCACACCCTAACCTGCGGCCGCAAAAGGAAAATACAAGCCCGCGGGAGGCGATTCAGCGCCGCTCGAAGGCCGCCGCGAAAAAGCCGTCGCAGCCCTGCCGGTGCGGCCACAGGCGCAGGCGCTCACCGCACTCCAACGGGATGCGTTGCGCCTCGAGGAGCCCCTTGCAGGACAGCGGGGTGAACCCTGCGTGCGCGGCGGCAAACGCATCCGCGATCGCTTCGTTTTCCTCCGGCAGGATGCTGCAGGTCGCATACACGAGGCGACCGCCCGGCTTGAGCAGTCGGGAAGCCGCGCCAAGAATCGCGGCCTGCTTGGCGGCGAGCTCGACGAGTGCCCGCGGTCCGTGCCGCCACTTCAGGTCGGGATTGCGCCGCAGCGTGCCAAAGCCGCTGCAGGGTGCGTCCACCAGAACGCGGTCCAGCTTTCCGGCCAGTCGCTTGGCGCGCGCATCGCCCTCCCCGGACAGCACCAGCGGATGCACGCTGGTGACGCCCGCGCGCGCGGCCCGCGGCGCCAGCTCCGCGAGGCGTTTCGCGGACACGTCCATCGCGTAGATGCGGCCGGTGCCACGCATGAGCATGGCCAGGGCCAGGGTCTTGCCACCCGCGCCGGCGCAATAGTCGGCCACCATCTCGCCGCGCCGAGGCGCGAGCAGGTAGGCCAGCAGCTGGCTGCCTTCGTCCTGCACTTCGATTGCGCCGCGCTTGAACAGTGCATGCCGGTTGATGGCGGGCTTGCCTGCGAGGCGGATGCCGGACGGCGAAAGCGGTGTGGCGGCGCCTTCGATGCCGTCCGCACGCAGCTGCTCGAGCGCCTCGTCGCGTCCCAGCTGCGCCACGTTGACGCGCAGATCCAACGGGGCCGGATTGAGCAGACCTTGCGCGATGCGCATCGCCTCCGCTTCGCCATGGATCGCCGCTAGCCGTTCCCAAAGCCAGTCCGGCAGATCGGCGCGCACCGCAAGGGGAAACGAGTCGCTCTTCGCGGCGCGCACGCGCGCGATCAGCGCCTTCTCCTCCTCGCGTACGACGTCCTCCAGCGCGCGGCCCGATAGCCCGCGAACGCGGACCAGGGCGGCGATCGCGAGGTCGCGGGGCGAAGCGGAACCTGCCGCGGCTTCGAGAGAACGGCGCCGGCGCAGCACCGCGTACACCGTCTCGGCGACGAACGCGCGGTCCGTCTGGCCGAGATTGCGGTGCGCCCGGAAGTAGCGCGATACCGCGGCGTCCGCGGGCCCCGCCGTCGTCAGCAGCTCCGCAAGCAGCGTTTCAGCCCGCGCGAGCTGGGCGCGATAAATCATTGCGCCATCGTGATGCGGGTGGCCACTTGATCGATGCGCGAGCCGTCCTTCTGCACCACCAGTACTCGCAGCGGCAGGTAATGGCGCCCCGGATCGAGCCAGATCTGCGTGCTGCGCCCGTCATCCTCGCGCTTCACGAGGCGCAAAGCGTCAACGTCACCTTCCGGCACGCTCAAGCGCTCGCGCCCGGCGATGTCCAGAACGTAGTGCGTGACGCCCTTGCCGTCCGCGATGTGATACTCCAACGGCCCGCGACCCGGCGCATGGAAGGACGTCGTGAACAGAAAACTGAGGCGATCCTGCGCCTGCGGCGGCAGGGGCTGCGTCTGCGGGCCGTCGCGGTACTTCAGTGTCAGCGTCTTCTCAAGCCACGAAAACGTGGCATGCGCCGTCTTGCGGCGCGGCCGCCGGTCCTCGTACTCGAGCGGACGCAGGCCGGATTCGGTCACCTCGCCGCGGCTGCTGCGCTGCACTTCGCCCAGCATCGCGAGCAGCCCGCTTCCCGACCAGGTTTCGCTCAGCCGATAGGTTTTGCCGTCGTGCTCGAGAACGTGTTTCACCTCCGCCAGCGGGCCGCCATTGTGCAGCACTTGGTAGGCGATCTCGACGCGGGCAGGCGGCGCGGCCTGCGTCGCCTGCGCCGCCGCAAGACTAAGCGCGATCGCCGGCAACCACTTGCGCATGATTTCCTTTGACGCGGACGCGGCCGCCTTCGATCGCCAGCATTCCCTCCAGGAACCAGCGGATCGCGCGCGGATAGATCAGGTGCTCTTGCGCCAGAACCCGCGCCGCGAGCGCCGCCTCGTCGTCCCCCGGCAGCACAGGCACCGTCGCCTGCGCAATGATGGGACCGTGGTCAAGTTGCTCGGTGACGAAGTGCACGGTGCAGCCGTGGCGCTTCACCCCCGCGGCCAGCGCGCGCGCATGCGTGTCCAGGCCCGGAAACTCCGGCAGCAGCGACGGATGGATGTTGACGAGCCGCCCGGCGTACCGCGCGACGAAGCCCGGCGTCAGCACGCGCATGAAACCCGCGAGCGCCACCAGCCGTGGCGCATGTCGATCGACTTCGGCCGCCAGTGCCTCTTCGAAGGCGTCGCGCGAGGCAAAGCGCCCATGCTCGACCACGGCCGTGGCGACACCGTGCCGCGCGGCGATTGCCAGCCCGCCGGCGTCGGCGCGATTGCTGATGACCGCGCATACCGGGATCCTTGCTTCGAGGATGGCCTGCAGATTGCTGCCGCGGCCGGAGATGAGGACGACGAGCGACATGAGGCGCGCAGTTTAAACCACGCGCCGCCCTATTCCCCGCCCGGCCGCGTCATTTCTTCGGGCCGTACCCAGCGCTCGAAGTCCTCGGCGCTGACGTAGCCCAGTGCCACCGCCGCGTCGCGCAGCGTGCTGCCTTCGCGATGCGCCTTCTTCGCGATCTCCGCGGCGCGGTCGTAGCCGATGTGCGGCGCGAGCGCCGTCACCAGCATCAGCGAGCGCTCGACCAGCTCGCCGATCCGCGCCCGGTTCGCCTCGATGCCGCGCGCACAGTGCTCTTCGAACGAAGCGCAGCCATCCGCAAGCAAGCGCACGCTCTGCAGGAAATTATGGATCAGCATCGGCTTGTAGACGTTCAGCTCGAAATGGCCCGAGGCGGCGCCGATGCCGATGGCCACGTCGTTTCCGAAAACCTGTGCGCACAGCATGGTGAGCGCCTCGGCCTGCGTCGGGTTTACCTTGCCCGGCATGATCGAACTGCCGGGCTCGTTTTCGGGAATGGACAACTCGCCCAGCCCGGAGCGCGGCCCGGAGGCGAGCCAGCGCACGTCATTGGCAATCTTGGTCAGCGCGGTCGCGAGCGTCCTGAGGGCGCCGTGCGCGAATACCAGGGGCTCGTGCCCGGCGAGCGCGGCGAACTTGTTGGGCGCCGCCTCGAAGGACAGGCCAGTCGCCTGCGACAGGTCCGTCGCCATGCGCGCGCCGAACTCGCGGTGCGTATTGAGGCCCGTGCCCACCGCGGTGCCGCCGATCGCCAGTTCGCACAGCCCGGGCAACGCCAGCTCGATCGCGGCCTCCGCCTGCGCCAGCTGCTCGACGTAGCCGGAAAACTCCTGTCCCAGCGTAAGCGGCGTGGCGTCCTGCAGATGGGTGCGGCCGATCTTGACGATATTGGCGAAGGCTTCGCTCTTGGCGGCAAGCGTCGCCGCCAGGCGCTCCAGCGCCGGCAGCAGGTCGTGCTCGACGGCGCGCGCGGCAGCGATGTGCATCGCGGTGGGAAACGCGTCGTTCGAGGACTGGCCGAGGTTGACGTGATCGTTCGGATGCACCAGGCGCCGCAGGCCCCGTTCCCCACCGAGCAGTTCGGAGGCGCGGTTGGCGAGCACTTCGTTCACGTTCATGTTGCTCTGCGTGCCCGAGCCGGTCTGCCAGACCACCAGCGGGAACTCCTCGTCGTGCCGGCCGGCGAGCACCTCGTCGGCTGCGCGCTCGATGGCCTCGGCGACGACGGGATCGAGCAAACCGAGTGCGCGGTTCACCCGTGACGCGGACCGCTTCACCTGCGTGAGCGCATGAATCACGGCAAGCGGCATGCGCTCGCCGGAAATGCGGAACAAACGCCGGCTGCGCTCGGTCTGCGCGCCCCAGAGCCGGTCGGCCGGCACTTCGATGCTGCCGAAGGAATCCTTTTCC